>JAMNZI010000083.1 GCA_023622385.1 Bacillota bacterium
GCGCATTATGGCCTTATACGGAACTTTGGTGTGGTAACTGTGAGCGTTGTAAATGGGGTCATTCTTCCCCTCGCTTACGTCGGCTGCAAACGGCTCTCTATGATATGTATCGGTGGCCTCATCATAAGGCTTGCCGTGTTGCTTTATGAAATCCTCAATAAAAGGATTGGGACACGCGGTATAATAAGGAGGCTGGGACAAGGCAATTATATCCTCATCCCTGCCAATTGGGAAACCCTCTATATGCCTTACGCTGTCCAAGTGCTCTTTTGTAAGCTTCATCCGTCAGCCCTCCTGTATATCTCTATTCCATCCCTTTCTATGCTTTTCTTAAAGTCATCATTATCCAAACTGTTTACATCAACCACATCAACCTTGTATATCCCGGCTGCACGGTCGATATCATCGATAAGGCCAGGACAAGCTCGGCCATCAGTATATATGGCAATGTCAATATCTGAGTCATAACGGTAGTCACCCCTGGCCCTTGAACCGAATATGACGGCTCTCTTTACGGCTTTGTGCTTGGATATTGCCGATATGATTTTTTGAACTATATGCTCTTCAAGGCCAAATCTCATGGCTCTATCTCCCTGCTTATGGCTTCTTTTAATCTGCTCATGGCTGGATAATATCTATCTTTCACCTTTTCGTAAATGCGCCTGGCCGTACCTTGATCATAAGTATGAGAGGTAAGATTCCTGTCGTCCAACATTTCAAGCCATACATCTCCCTCGTCGATCAAGCCGGCAGCAAACGCCTCCTTAAAAGCCTGCCTGGGCGTCTTGACATCGGCTATGCCGCTGTAAGACATATAAGCCTTGATGAGCTTCCAGGATAGTTCGTATGTGAACTCAAACCTCTGTATAACTGCATCCAAAACGATATCATCGGATTGGTCCCTTTCCAGCGCTTCTTTTAGCCTGTTTAAAGCTTTTGAAAAATCCTCAAGCTTTTCTCTTAACCTCTGTATATCCATAAGCACAGGCCTCCATTTTTACTTCTTTACAATAATCCTCAACTTGCTTTTATCTTTGCCTTTGCTCCACCCCTTCACAAGGCTCTCAAACCTTTTCATCATATCATCTACCGTACATGGCCCCCATGATGCCATAATTTCTGCCAAATCAGATGCATTAACTTCAACCTTGTCAAGACCCTTGAGCAGGGTATTTACCGCGTCCACAAAATTGTCATCAACCACATCCGGAAGTTCTCTTTTTGCCAAAAACTCTTCAATTAGCTTACGCTGCCCAGCCTCAAGGTATTGAATGTCCTGAACCACCAGCGGATCTTCTATGCTGGCAAGAATAATCCGTGTCCATTCTTTCTTCAGCTGTTCCAGTTTATCTTCTATGTCATCCAGCCTGCCCTTGGCCGCTTCTATGTCATCCAGCCTGCCCTTGGCCGGCTTCTCTTTGTCTGATGGTTTAAAATTACAATGCGGACAGTAATGGTTTTGTTGAAGTTCTACCGGAGTCAGCTGGTAGCATACCTTTAAAGATGCCAGCTCTCCATCGATTATCTCATCGAGCTTGCTTACAGCAAGTATTCCTTCAATTTTGCTAAGCTTTTTCAAGTTTGCCAACAGCTGGCTTTGTTGTATTTCTACCTTCCTTGCGCTCTCACTTAAGCCCAAACGATATTTTTCATGAAGATCCATGTAATAAGTAATATATTCTTCCTTCAATTTGCTCAACCTGCTATTGAGGGCAGAGGCATAATCCTCATCGGTTGAATCCTTAAGCCGGTCCCTTATCCTTAAAAACTCCTGTTTTTCGTCCTTTATCCTCTCAAGCCATTGTGGGTCATCTAGTATGAGCTCTACCTTGCTGAAATACTCTACATTGGCTGAACAGCTATTTCTAAAAGCTTCATACCTTTCCACTATCTCAATTACTTTTATTCCTTCTGCTATCTTTTCAAGCTGCTCTATGGTATAATCAAAATTCTTCAACTTTGCAGGGGTGTTAAACCTGCTTATCACTGAATTGCCAAAATTTCGTACCATCTCTATCTTTTCGATATAATCCTTCATTACGTTAGCAGGAATAAGAAGCTCTCCCCACAGCGAAAAATTCCCTTTTAGAAGCTCCTTTGCCCGCAGTCCCCTCTTCAAAATCTGAGTTATGCTCTCCAAAAGTCGGCTTACCGCTTGTTCCCAAGTATTTGGATTGACGATAAGCCCTTCGGGCAGACCCAGTATGCTAAACAACTTTTTAAGCTCGGCCATTGCGGGAGTCTTGGGCCTATCCACGTGCTTGAAATTATAAAGGTCACTAAAATTGGCATTGACCATTTCTTCCAGGTTCGAAGCATCGTAGCGCTTGTTATTTCCTGCCAAAATGGTCACATGCCCGCTGTAAACCAAGGCCGCTAGAATCAATACTATCCATTCCCGGTCCAGCTTAAACTCCGTATCATAATACACATCTTCATATGGGTTTTCAAATATATCGGAAGCATTTAAAACAGCCCCGGGAGGCAGCTTCTCCATTTTTCTAATGAAGTGACGGGCATACATGGACCTCTCGGGTTTTATCTTAGAGCCTTCCAAAAGCCCAAAGCTGTCAAGCAGGTTTGCACCATCTTGCGTGTTTTTCCCCGCAATGTAATCCAACCCTCTGTGGAGTACCTCCCGGTAGTTCTCCCTGGTTATCTTCACTTTAAACTTAGGATACAATGGATATTTTTCGGCAAAATACTCGGAAAGCAAGACCGAAGCCGTAGTATCAATAATTTCTTTAAAGGTCTTATCATTCAGCCGTCGCCCATGGAGCACCTCCACAATCTGCCTGTTCACACCTTTGTATGTAACGGTAAAGCATGAAAGCTTATGGGTATTCAGCCACCTCAAAGCAGCTTTCCTATGTTCCTCTGCTTTTTTAGCATAAACCCTCTTACTGTCGGCCTGGCCCGATAGCTGTTCCATCTCCTTTGCACCTGCAAAAAGCCTTAAATGCTCCTGAAACTCCTCATCGCCTTTAAACTTGAAAAACACCTCATCATCCTTTTTCTCGTCAACCGCAGTCAGCTGCCCGTAAGGCGGCAAAAAGTATATGTAAAAATCCCTGGGCGGCTGTGCAGTTGGCCGTTCGTTCGATTCACCCATAAATAAGTAGCCACTTCTAAAGATGTTCCTGTCTTCCCAGTTTATGAAGTATTCATAAATCCGGTGGCCACTTACGTACTCTGCCGCCTGCCA
>JAMNZI010000119.1 GCA_023622385.1 Bacillota bacterium
GTTAAAAATGAGATTGCGAAGCTCCCTAACCATATCAGAAGGGCTTCCTTCCAGTCTCTCTCTTTGAAAATCACCATGATGGCGGCTATGCAGGGAACAAACAGGGTTATGGCTATAAGCGCCACCACCACCTGAGATGAATTCAGCAGGCCTCTTGACACCATGTCGTTCAGGCCAGCGGCGCCAAAGTCCCTTCTGATTATCCCCATGATGAAGGCGACAGCCGTTTCACGTGGAAGCTTTAAAAATCCTTCTGTGATGGGCGCAAACCCGTTGGCTATCAGGTCTAAAATTCCGGTGTACTGCAGCAGAGTGATTATGACGGCGCCAAGGAGAAAGAGTGGACCGGCTTCGGTGATGAAGACCTTTGATTTGACGTATGTCTTTTTAAGGACGTTCTCGACGCGCGGCAGGCGCAGCGGAGGAAGGTCTATCATAAGGTCGGTGGACTTTCCGGGAACAACCTTATTCAAAAGGGTACCTGTGAGCGCGAAGACTATAAATATTACTGATACATAAAGAGCGGCCATCTTGATGCCCAACGGCCCCAGCAATCCGGCTATTACTCCCAGCTGAGCGGAGCAGGGAATGGCCAGGCCCAGAAGCATGGTAGCTATGAACCTTTCACGCCTTGAACCGAGTATGCGCGTCGTGATGGTGGCCATGGTAACGCAACCGAACCCCAGTATTATGGGTATGATGGCTCGTCCGTTCAATCCAAGCAAGTTTAAGCTTCGGTCGGTGAGCACCGCTACCCTGGGGAGATATCCTGAGTCTTCCATGATGGAAAGCACCAAGTAAAACCCTACTACAAGAGGCAGCAGAAGTCCGAATACATAGATGGGCGTCATGGTGAGAACGCCAAATTCACCAATGAGCAGCTGGGCCAAAAGGCTCTCTGTACCCAGTAAGGGCTCCAGCGTCTTCATTATGAATTCATAATAATATTTGCCCATGATCACTTCTTCGGTCCACCCAACCACCGTCTGTGCCACGAATACTCCCACGAATTCATAGACAAGCCATAGCACGACCAGCAGAATCGGGATACCTGTCAAAGGGGATAACATCCATCTTCCT
Source organism: Bacillota bacterium (assembly GCA_023622385.1). Lineage (GTDB taxonomy): Bacteria > Bacillota > Clostridia > Caldicoprobacterales > Caldicoprobacteraceae > Caldicoprobacter. Next base: position 1,081 of record JAMNZI010000119.1, read on the forward strand.
AATTTCACAGAGAAAGAAGCGCCGCGGTTGGTATGGCGTACCACCTTTTTGACTATTTCATCAACTCTTGCGCGCCTTGCTTGATAGATTTGCTCCCTCATCCCCTTAATTCCGCTTATGTTGTGGCGGGCAATGATATTTTCGTCCTCCTCCAGCACCAGCAGGGCTTCAGAGTCTTCGTCGACCATATGGCGAACAGCGTGCAGATTTTCCTCAACTATAGGGAGCCTGTTGCCGGTCCTTGCGCAGCCAAGCGCCTCCTTTACTTCCTCAATGCCTTCGCCTTTTACGGCAATGGTGGGAATTACCGGTACCCCAAGCTCCCGGGATAGCTTGTCAACGTCGATCTCTATGCCGTTTTTCTTGACATCATCCATCATGTTGAGGGCCACTACCACCGGTTTGCCCATGTCTATGATCTGCTGGGTGAGAAACAGGTCACGCTCTATATGTAGAGCGTCAACCACATTGAGGATGATGTCGGCGTACAGTATGACATCCCTGGCAACCCGCTCTTCGTCGTTAAAGGAGGATACCCCATAAACGCCCGGCGTATCCATTACCACCATGTCCTTGTATCTTCCCGAGCTTATGTCTACCGTGGTTCCAGGAAAGTTGGATACATCCACGTATGACCCTGTGAGGGCGTTGAAGAACACCGATTTTCCTACGTTGGGATTTCCAACCAGTACGATCTTCTTTGCTTCTTTGTTTATATCGATTTTTTCGGTCATATTATGGCACTGCATTGCTTCACATCCCCCTTGTCTAGCAGTTGTACCTGTATCTTCTTGGCCAGGCCCCTGCCTATAGCTATCTCCTGCATACCGTTTTGGATGATTACCGGTCCGGCGGGGAATTTATACACGCAGGTGAGCCTGGCACCTTCGTATATGCCTAAACGTATGGCTTGCGCACTGACGTGTTTATCTGGGATTGATACTATTTGGAAAATTTGTCCTTTATTTACTTGATCCAGCGTCATGGTAGCTCTCCCTTCTAAACGCATAATTGGTATTTTAAAGGCATTTTTTATTTGGTTTTTAAAATTTTTTATCACAAATAACCATTGTACATGGTTGCCAGTAAATATTACGACATTGATAATCATTATCAATAAAAAATCCTATTAAAACACTCTGTTTTTTTCAAATCCATTTTAATGTAAATGATAATCATTGTCAATATATATTTTGTCAAAATTTTTAATGTGTGATTTTTCAGCGTCATGCGTCTTGACAGTGTTAAATTTTTCTTATAATATTAAGAATTAGAAAATTAAAAATCATAAGCTAAAAGTAAAGGGGAGTAATCCATTGCCCTTAAGTTTCATCAGGGCAATGCTTCCAATCGTCATTACGGTACTGTATCAGAGGAGAATTTGTACAGTGCCCGGTTGGAAGGCAGACGTAAAGTCTGAGGGTGAGACCTTTGTCTGACCAAATGATGTCAGATGGAGGTCTTTAATAATTTTAAAGCACTTTAATTTTGCTTCGGTTTTGTCATAATATCAAAGCATCTGTTATATCAAGTGATATTACGCATTATACGTATGTCTGCAGGTCTTATGAACAATAGCCAGGATAAACGTACAGAGATGCATCGTTAAACGGACAGTGAAGGATACTAACATTGGCAAAAATTAAACCAAAAGGGGTGTGAGTCTTTATGGAGAGGATATCATGGCATATATTATCTAAAGAAGAGGTTGAAGAGAAGCTTTTAACTTCGTTTTCCAAAGGCCTTTCCAAAGATGAGGTATACCGCCGCCTAGAGCAGTATGGCCCCAATGAGCTGGAAGAAAAGGGTAGAAAGACTATTTTTCAGATGTTTGTAGATCAGTTTAAGGATTTCATGATTGCAGTTTTAATAGTGGCGTCGATTATCTCAGGTATGCTTGGCGAGATAACCGATGCGCTCATCATACTGCTCATCGTCATATTGAATGCTGTTTTAGGCGTCATGCAGGAAAACAAGGCTGAACAATCTCTGGAGGCTTTAAAGAAGATGGCATCTCCCACAGCAAAGGTCATAAGGAGTGGGATGCCCGACGTGATCCCCGCGTCACAGTTGGTGCCGGGGGATGTGGTGGTGCTTGAGGCTGGCGACTTTGTCCCGGCGGATATACGGCTTTTAGAAACTTCCAACCTAAAGATTGAAGAAGCAGCGCTTACCGGCGAATCGGTGCCGGTTGAAAAGCACAGTCAAAGTCTGGAAAAGGAGGATGTACCTCTAGGTGATAGGATGAATATGGCCTATTCAGGCAGCATAGTGACCTACGGTAGAGGAAAGGGCATAGTGGTAGGTACAGGCATGAACACCGAGATGGGCAAGATCGCCGAGATGATACAGACCAGCCAGGAGACCGTGACGCCCCTCCAAAGGCGTTTGGAAGTTGTTGGGAAGACCCTGGGTACAGCAGCTCTTGCCATATGCGCCGTCATATTCATTGTGGGCATACTTTATGGTAAAGAAGTTTTCGAGATGTTCTTGACCTCTGTCAGCCTTGCGGTGGCTGCTATACCTGAAGGGCTACCGGCTATAGTGACCATAGTGCTGGCGGTGGGTGTACAGCGCATGGCAAGGCGCAATGCCATTATACGCAAGTTGCCAGCGGTGGAGACGCTAGGCAGCGCCACCATCATATGTTCGGATAAGACAGGGACGCTGACTCAGAACCGTATGACTGTAGAGCAGGTGTATTACGATGGCAAGTTTTTAAACGTCAATGAACTCAAAGGGCAAAATGGCATGGATGAGCATCTTAAACTGTTGGTTACAACGGGTGTTTTATGCAACGATACGCAGATAGTGGTGGAAGGGGAAAATAAAAAGACCATAGGCGACCCTACCGAGACGGCTTTGGTACGGCTCGGGTTAAAAGTGGGTCTGGATAAGGATATGCTGGATTCCGATATGCCCAGGGTAGATGAGTTGCCCTTTGATTCGGAGAGAAAGCTTATGACCACGGTACATAAGCTGGAAAATGGGTACCGGGTATTTACCAAAGGTGCTCCTGATCAGCTCATCCTGCGGTGTAACAGGATACTGTTGGATGGAAAGGTCGTGGACATATCGGATAGCCACCTGCAGCACATTCAAAAGGCCAACGATGATATGGCCTCTCGCGCTCTCAGAGTTCTAGGCATGGCCTACAAAGACTTGGATGATTTGAACTATACGGATAAGGAAAAGGAGCTTGAAAATGACTTGATCTTCGTTGGCTTGATGGGGATGATTGATCCGCCGCGGCCGGAGGCCAAGGAAGCCATAAAGATATGTCAGAGGGCGGGAATAAGGCCCATTATGATTACAGGCGACCACAAGATAACGGCTGTGGCCATTGCCCGTCAGCTGGGAATTTTAAAAAGCGATGAGGAAGCCATCACCGGCGCTGAGCTGGACCGGCTGAGCGACGAAGAGTTTAAGGAACGCGTCAAGGATTTTTCGGTGTATGCCCGCGTGTCCCCTGAGCATAAGGTGAGGATTGTGAAGGCATGGCAGTCCTGGGGGCAGATAGTGGCCATGACGGGGGATGGGGTCAACGATGCTCCAGCCCTTAAAATTGCCGATATTGGCGCTGCCATGGGTAAGGTTGGGACTGATGTGGCAAAAGAGGCTGCCGACATGGTGCTTACCGATGACAACTTTGCTACCATTGTTGCAGCGGTAGAGGAAGGAAGGATAATATTTGCCAATATTCTAAAGGCGATCCAGTATCTGCTCTCGTGTAATGTGGGTGAGATATTGGTGATATTTATCGCCACCATGCTCAACTGGGAGGAACCGCTATTGCCCATTCATATCCTCTGGATCAACCTGGTCACTGACAGCTTCCCTGCTTTGGCCTTAGGGGTGGAGCCGGCTGAGCGGGATATCATGGACAAAAAGCCCAGAGATCCCAATGCCAGGATCTTCGGCAGGGGTATGGTACGGCGCATCGTTTATCAAGGCTTTTTGACGGGCATTCTGACCTTGATGGCTTTTACAATAGGTCTCAAAGATGGCTTAGATGTTGCGCGAACCATGGCTTTTGCAGCCCTTACCTTTGGTGAGTTGGTGCACGTGCTAAATGTGCGCTCCAATAGGTATTCGATTTTCAAGATAGGATTTATGACAAACCGGTATGCAGTGGGGGCTATTGCTGTTTCGGGAGTGCTCCAGCTTTTGGTCATGATAGTGCCTTTCCTTTCGAATGTCTTTAATGTAGTTCCCCTTGGCTTTAAACACTGTATGTGGGTTGCCATCCTGGCTTTAGCACGATTGGTTGTGGTGGAGATCGTGAAGCTGCTGGGCTACAATACCACAAAGGATGAAGAATGATGATTGCGTAGCTTTGATGAAGGGTCTTTGTCTTAAGGAGAAGGGTAATAATTGTATCGTTATAATGCTATTTTGGGTGCAGTATAAGTATTGGTTATTTGCTTCATAAGCCCAAGTGAGGGTATTATTAATACTAACTCTAAGGCCTTAGTCGGGAGCAGGAGGTAGATGAAATATGGGCTCATGGAGCGTGCGAAAACTTGTATTGGCAGGAATTTTGGCAGCGTTGGTATTTGTGGTGACGGCATTTACAAAAATACCTTCTCCTTTTGCAAAGGCCGCTTATTATCATGCCGGCGATAGCATAATCTATTTAAGTGGTTTAGTTTTAGGACCGCATATGGCAGCAGTGGTAAGCGGCTTAGGTTCGTTTTTGGCAGACCTTTATCTCGGTTATCCGCTCTATATGCTTGCAACCTTTATCATAAAGGGCATCATGGGCGGCATTGCTGGATATTTCCTGTATGTGCAACAGGGCAAGACATCATGGACGAGAAAGCTGCTGGGAGTCGCCCTTGCCGGGTTGTGGATGGCGGTGGGATACTATGTATTTGAGGTATACATAATCAGAATTGTAGATTGGAGAGCCAACATACCCAACTTCTTTGCCAACATAGGCCAGGCACTAGTGGGAGCGGTGATATTCCTACCATTGTCCAATCCTTTGGAAAGGTTAAAGGAGTTGCAATGAACGATGATATCTGCCGTCAGGATGCCATATACACTATTATTCGCAAAGATTCCCCTCTGAAAATCCAGCCGTTGTTAATGAGCATGTTAGCCGTGTCTGAAGAAATCCCGTTGATGGATACAAAGATAACCATAAAGATAACCCTATGACATCTCCCCGGCGGTATTCAATAGCGCATATCTTTTCCATAAAATGGGCACCTAATTTAATAAATAAAAAGAGGTGTCCATTTTGTTTGACTTTAAAATATGATATAATACTTTCTGTGTAATGGCTAATGTACAAATCTCAGAATGCAATAAGCGAACATAGCATAGACAGAGCGTTGAACAGTTTTGGTTGATGGTAGCTTACGGAACTGTTGAGTTAAGGAGAAGGTTTTATGTCTAAAAGGTTATTATTGGGCATAGACTGTGGCACATCGGGATGCAAGATAGCGGCCTTCGATTTTGAAGGGCGGGTCATGGCAGCTCAAACCTCTACATATCGCACTTTTTATCCCCATAAAGGCTATGTTGAACAGGATGCTGGAGAGTGGTGGAAAGCGATTTGTGATAGTATACGGGGGATTCTGCATAAGTACGCCATAGCGCCCGATGAAATTGCCGGCATTGGAGTTGATGGGACCAGCTGGGCATGCTTGCCGGTGGATAAGGAAGGCAATCCTCTGCGCAGGGTAATGTTGTGGCTGGATCGGCGTGCTGAGCCGCAGGCTGAACAGATGAAGGAAAAGTTAGGGCAAGAAAGGCTGATCGCTTTAAGCGGTAATCCTGTGGATGCTGCCTATATTGTTCCCAAGATGCTTTGGCTCAAGCAAAATGAACCGGAAATTTACAGAAAAGCTTATAAATTTTTGCAGAGCAACGCATTTATCGTACATAAGCTCACAGGAGAGTTTTCGCAGGATTATTCTCAAGGTTATGGATTTCACTTCTTCAATATATCTAAGGGTTGCTGGGATGAAATGGTTGCCGAAGAGCTGGGCATATCCTTGGACCTGATGGCGCCAATATTTCGCTCTCATGAGGTGGTTGGCACCGTTACCCGCAAGGCAGCTGATGAAACGGGCCTTGTACCTGGCATACCGGTAGTGGCAGGTGGATTGGACGCTGCGTGTTGCACGCTGGGGGCAGGTGTGGTAAGGCCCGGGCAAGCCCAGGAACAGGGTGGACAGGCTGGCGGCATGAGCATTCAGATAGATCGTCCATTGATACATCCCAGGCTCATTTTGGGATATCACGTGGTTCCTGATCAGTGGCTGCTTCAAGGAGGAACGGTGGGAGGAAGTGGTACCCTCAGGTGGTTTGCACAGCAGCTTAAATTCTATGACTCCTTTGAATTAAATGACAATTCCAATCCCAATATTTTTGAAATTCTGAGCCAGGAAGCAGGAACGGTCCCGCCCGGCAGCGATGGGCTTATATTTCTCCCTTATATGGCCGGTGAGCGTTCGCCGATATGGGATACGAAGGCGCGAGGCGTTTTCTTTGGGCTCTCGTATGATAAGACCAGGGCTCATATGGTCAGAGCTATCATGGAAGGCGTGGGCTTTTCTCTGCTGCACAATTTAAAAACGGCTGAAGAAGTAGGTGTGCAGGCCGTAGAATTGAACAGCGTAGGAGGAGCTGCCAACAGCCCAGTTTGGACCCAGATAAAGGCAGATATTACCGGCAAAACCATACGTGTGCCCTTTTCTGATCATGCGACCGCACTGGGATCAGCTATTTTGGCAGGTGTAGGGACGGGGATATACGAGAGTTTTGAAGAAGCGGTAAGAAAGGTTATAAACATTCAGCGTACACATGAACCGGATCTTATGAATCATGAGGTTTATAAGGGCTATTATGAGCTTTATCTTGAGCTATATGAAAATTTGAGAGAGAGCTTTGTAAAGCTTAATAGCTTGGGAAGATGCTGACTATTATTGTAAGGGAACGTTTTTTGATCTTGGAGAGGGGTTTAAAGGGGGTTTAAACGTTGAAAGCAGCGGTGTTGTATGGCCAAAAGGATATTCGCTATGAGGAAGTCGAAACACCGACCATCCAGAAGGATGAAGTTCTTGTCAGGGTAAAGGTTACTGGTGTCTGTGGATCGGATGTACCAAGGGTGTTGGGAAACGCCGCACATTTTTATCCCATTGTGTTGGGGCACGAGTTCTCGGGTGAAGTTGTAGAGGTGGGAAACGAGGTGAAAAACGTAAAGGTAGGTGACAGGATATCAGGAGCCCCTTTACTTCCATGCCATAGGTGCGTTGATTGTTTGAGAGGCCATTATTCTCAATGTAAGAACTACTCTTTTATAGGTTCACGAACCTTCGGGAGTTGGGCCGAGTATGTCAAGATGCCGGCTATTAATGCCGTAAAGCTTCCACAAGGAGTGGACTTTGTACAAGGAGCGTTCTTCGAACCCACCACGGTGGCTTTACACGGCCTTTTTGTGATGGGATTCAGGGGAGGTTGTGATGTGGCCATTGTAGGCATGGGTACCATAGGGCTTTTGACGCTCCAATGTGCCAAGGTGTTGGGAGCCAAGCGAATATTCGCCTTCGATGTGGATCCTAAAAAGCTGGATATTGCCAAGGAGTATGGAGCTGATGTGTGCATAAATACGGGAGATAAAAATTTTAGGGAAATGATTAAGGATTTTACTGATGGACGGGGCTTTGAAATGGTGGTGGAAGCTGCTGGGGTCGAGTTCACGGAAAAGCTTTGCCTTGAGGTGGCAGCCAATAAAGGTACCGTGATGTTCATAGGCACGCCGTCCAAGCCGATTACCCTTCAACCTAGGGAATTCGAATACATCAATCGCAAGGAGCTCACTGTAAGGGGGTCGTGGATGTCGTATTCTGCACCTTTCCCGGGGAAGGAGTGGGAGCTGGCAGCTTATTATTTTGAAAAAGGCTATATTGAGGTGGAAAAGCTTATAGACAGGATAATTCCTCTAAAGGACATCGCTGATGCTTTTGCGGATTTGGAAATACCCGGTAAAATAAAAGGAAAAATATTATTGGAGGGATGAAGTATGCCGTTGGTTAATCCGCTTGAATTCATTAAAAAGGCGCAAGAAAGGGGAGTGGCCATTGCTGCCTTTAACGTGCACAACCTGGAAACCATTCAGGCCGTTGTGGAGGCTGCAGCCGAGGAGAGGGC
>JAMNZI010000033.1 GCA_023622385.1 Bacillota bacterium
CACCACCGTATCGCCTACTGCATGCTCCACCATATCAAAGGCATGGGCAACAGTGGCACCCGAACAGGAAGCCGAGACCACCACGGCGGGGTCTATGTCCTGGGGAATCTTGAACATGTCGGTATTGCTATTAAGCACGATATACTCGGCATAGCAACCATTTAAATATGGTGGTATGCTGCACGACATGTTTATGCCGTATACCTTCCTTTGCTGGCACAATGATGGCTCCCTTAAAACCTTACAGGCAAAACATCGGTTACAGCTGATGCCTCTGTTCCATAGGATGAAATCGCCTTCCTTTAACGGAATGCCATCAACGGTGCACTTCTCCCCTCTAACTTCAGCCACCATACCTACCCCTTCATGACCTAGAATAATAGGAAGGGGGGTTCTTGGGTCCTCACCCTTCCACATGTGCACATCCGAACCGCACACGCCAGCAGCTTTTAGCTTAACCAGTACTTGTCCTTCCTCAAGGGCTGGTATGGTAAACTCCTGAAGTTCAAGCGGCCGGTTAAACGTCGTTAAAACCATGGCCTTGCTCTTCATGTACACCATCCCTTTCCTCAATAAAAATATAATTTCATCAATGCTCCCGCACTTTGACCGATTTCCTTATCACCAGCTTGGCCTCTACAAGCTCAACTTTTGGCTGCCCATACTTTTCACCGTTGATGATATCGATAAGCCTGCGCGCCGCTCTGGCTCCCATTTCATACAGCGGCTGGCAAACAGTGGTAAGGGGTGGATCAAGAAAAGCGCTTATATCCAGGTCATCAAACCCCACCACTGACACATCATCGGGTACGCTCAGCCCACAGTCCTTGATAGCCCTTATGACCCTAATTGCCCTAGGGTCGCTGGTGGCAAATACAGCATCCGGCAGCATCCCCTTCTCTAACATGGCCCTAACAGTTTCATAGCCAGTATCCCCTCTACCAGCCGCGTCCAGCACCAGCTCAGGTGTAATGGGCAATCCAGCAGCTTGAAGTGCATGCTTATAACCTTCAAAGCGCTCTTTGTACAGCGTCAAGCTGGTATCTCCATTTACTATGCATATCTTCCTATGCCCTGTATCGATCAGATATTTAACGGCCTCAAAGGATGATTTATAGTTATCTATCACCACAGCATCCACCGCTTGGCCCATATGCCGCACCACCAGCACCACAGGGAAACCCTTCTCTTTAAGCTGCAGTATGTGATGGCTCTCTTTCCTGGCTGTGGCAAATATGAATCCATCTACCCACCGCTTTTGCAGTTTCTCGACATAGTCTTTCTCGGCCTCAATGTCCTCATCGGTATTACACAGTATTACGGTAAAACCGTGTTCCCTGGCCACATCCTCTACGCCCCGCGCCACCGCCGGAAACACGGGGTTCGATATATTAGGTACGATAAGGCCTATGGTGTTGGTCCTGCCCTCCTTCAAACCTTTGGCCAGGATATTGGGCTTATAGTTAAGGGCGCGTACAGCCTCCATGACCCTCTCTCGCGTCTCTTGGTCAACTGGCACCTTTCCGCTCAATGCTCGTGACACGGTGCTGGGCGACACGCCCGCTCTTTTGGCCACATCCTTTATAGTCGCCAACTGTACTTACCTCCCGTTATCATCTGGTCTTACAGGGGTTTGAGCCTCGGCCACAAGCTCATTGCCTTTATATATTATAACAAAGTACTTCTCATAATCTGGATTGCCGGGCACAGGCCCCAAGTCATCCTCCGACTTGAAGAAGAGATGAGGGCCTCTGCTCTCGCGGCGCTGCATACATGCTAGGACCGTGGCCTTGGCCACTAACAAAAGGTTAAGGATTTCGTAGTACTCCATAAGGCTGAGATCTCCTCGCTGCACCTGGCACCGTTCCAGCTCCTCCAACTGCTGCCATGCCTTAGAAAGTCCCTCATATGTGCGAACTATAGAGACATACCGCGACATCAACTTTTGAATCTCCCGTTTAAGCTCACAGGCATAAATTCTCTTTCCCACCGCATTACCGGTCTTAGCAGCGCCAATCACGCCGTTACATGCAAAAATAAGTTCTTCCTTTTGTAGCCCATTGCACATCTCATACGTAATCGCCTTTTTGTTTGGTAAAACCGATTTTGCATAGCGTACCGCTTCTTCACCGGCAATCTTGCCAAACACCTGACAGTCCAAAAGGGCATTGCCGCCAGGCCTATTGGCACCATGCTGTCCCCCAGCGCACTCCCCGGCAGCAAACAACCCCCTCACCTCGGTGTTGCCCTTTTCCCTTATCTTGACTCCGCCCTGGAAATGCTGTGCAGCTGGTACTATCTCTATCATTTCACCCTTTTCAAGGTCAATCCCGTTATCTTTAAGCCACTGGATGGACGCGGGATTGATCTCCTTAAGGCGCGCCAATGGGCTGATTTCCCGCTGATCATCGGGTATAGGATTGTTGACCTCTTGTACATACCGCTGGCGATTTTCGGTTTTCAGCTGGTCAAACTGAAATCCCTGCGGGTTTGTCGAGAAGTCAAGATATACGCGCCGTCCCTTCATTATCTCCTTAAATACGGCAATGTCTATTTGGCTGGAGGCATGCTCACAGGATACCGGCCAGCTGGCGCCTTTCTCAAACACGACGTTGTGTACCTCCATCCATGGGGTGCCCTCCGAGAAGTACTTGATCAGAAACTCCTCACCATGGTCGTTTACAAAACGCGGTACTGCCCTCATGAGGCTTCCCGAACAGGCCAGCTTGGTCTTTACCGACGATAAGCCAATCTGTATGAACTCCATGTTTACCAGGGATGCACCTGCTCGCAGCGCCAGGGCATACCCGTCACCTGTTGCGCCGGGCGGATATACGTTGTGCTCAAAAACCTCTCCCCCGCCGCCTGTACCGAGCACAACTGCCGGCGTATCAAAGAGGAGTATCTCGTCGTTCTCGTCAACTCCAATGGCACCTGCTATCTTGCCGTCCTCCACCAGGAGGTTCACTATCATGCTGTTTTCAATAACTTCAATGTCCAGCTCCCTGGCCCTTCTAACCAGAGCCTCTTCAATATGGATTGCCGTCTTTGGGCCGGTATAGCAAGCCCTGGCGTATTTCGAACCATCGGTGACAAACTGGTGAGCCTTGCCGTCCTTCTTTACAAACGGCACGCCGAGGGAGTCCAAATACTCAAAGGCTTCGCAGGATCTTTTCGCCAGTATGACCGCAAGGTCGTAATCCGAAACCCTGCCGCCCAGCCTGTAGATATCGTCTGCATGATACTTCCATGCGTCCTCTCCTACCGGTTCGGTATGAGGCAGCGTAGCATGGAAGGCCATTCTATCCGAACACGAATTGGCAGTAGTACCCGTGGTACCCAGCTTGCCTTTTGTAACCAGGATAACACTGCATTCAGAGTCGAACTCCCTGGCTGCAATTGCGGCCCTGAGCGCCGCCCCTCCTCCACCTACAACCAATACATCGCATTTAAAGCGCTTCATACGTAATTACCCCCTCCTATACGCTAATTTTTACACATGTTCGGCCAGCCTGTTGCTCTGTATGGGCGGTTTACCTTCCCTTCCGGCTTTGTATATAGGAGCGTAAATCTCGGCATCCCTTATGACACAGCCGGCTTTGCCGCCATCCCTCATTATCTCCGAGCATTTCCCGCAGGCAATGCAGCACTTTTTCTCATCCAATGCCCCTTTCTCCAGGAGATCCACTGCAAAATCGGGATAGGCAAATGCCATTCGTCCAAAACCTGCTATCTTAAACCAACCTTCTTTAATGCCGCCGGCAGCTACATAGGGCGATAGATGGCGAAGCCAGCTTAACCCCGAAGACAACACGGCCACATCGGGTGCGCTGTCTTGGATCGCCTTTGCAACGCCCAGCATCCTAGCCATACCCTCAAGTGGATGTTCTGGTGGGATGTATGGCCCGCTATCATAAGGCCTGTTGACATGGGGGTTATAATAGGGATTGCCGCAGGTTATATTTACCATCTTGACGCCTTTGTCGCGCAGAATCTTGACCAGCCGTATCGGCTCGGTCAAGTCAGGCTTCCTGTAATCCTCCTTATCCACCCCCCATCCGTAAGGATAAGGTATGGCATCATAAACGTTAAGCCTAAGGGTGACATCGATGGCATCGCCTAGGCGCTGTTTGATCTTATCGACTATGTTTACAAGAAAACGGGTCCGGTTATCAAAGTTCCCTCCGTAATTGCCTTCACGGGTGAATGCCGATAAGAGCTCGGAGTTCAAATACCTGTGACAGCTCTTTATATCCACGGCATCAAAGCCTATCTGGCTGGCCAATTCGGCCGCTTCAACAAACCTGTCCTCCAACTCTTCCAGTTGCTCATCCGAGATCACGGAATAGCCTTCAGGAAGATAGGGATCGAGATATGGATTTCTTGCGGCGATTATGGGAGCGGGTTTACCCTCCGGTTTGCTATACCGTCCCGAATGGGTGAGCTGGATAACGGTATAGGGGCGATGGTCGGGCCCAAACTGCGCTTTTGCAGCCTCCATTATGGTATCGATGAGCCGTTCAAATCCGCCTTTATTCCGGCGGCACAGATAAAGCTGCCTCGGATTGGCCCTCCCCTCGTGTACAACGGCGGTTGCCTCGATCCATATGAGGCCGGCTCCCCCTGATGCAAATCTGCGGTAACGCCTAAAGGTCAGCTCATCCGGCTCTCCTGATGGCGTGCCGTCACATCCCTCCATAGGCTGTATAGCGATTGAATTGGGGATGACCTTATCCCCCAGCCTGACAGGCTGTCGCAGCACATCGATATCGGTGGATACGGGTATGCGTACCCCCAGCGCCTTTATCTTATTAGACAGGTCCTCCACGCTTTTTAGTTGAAACTTTTCATGTATCCCCATATATAGTTAACCTCCTTTTTGCAAAGGTTTGTACAATCGTTTTCATAAATATATATTCGATATCATACCCTTTTTCCCTTCAATAAATAAAAAAATTTTAACTTATTTTATAACCGTCAATTTCCTATTAAAATTACAGAAGGTTATAAGAGCGGCTCCAACCAGCAACAGCGATAAGGCTACCAAATCGATTCTCAGCAAAAAATGCTGCACACACATCCCCATCAACAATTCGATGGCATGGGAGGGAAACTTGAGCAATGACACGCTTGAAGCCAAGTGGGATATCATGCCATTGCCTAACATTATCCATTTTGCGGCCAGCGACAGTTCCAACATCACACCTCCTGCTGACGCCATCGAGGTACCTACCCAAATCAATGATTGTTTTATTCCCTTCACAACCGCAACTAAAATTCCCGCAAGCGCTAAAAATATGCCAACGGTCCCCCACGATAACCATTTAAAAACCGTTACAAATCGACGGGCAACCCAGAAAAACTCCACTGACAAAATATCCTGGAAGCGTACGCGTTCCGGTATTGGACCAAACCAGTAATTGATAATCTTATCCCTGTTTTCAAGCTGAGCTGGGGTCATATAATCACCCAAACGATCGAACAATTTGTACATCGGTATAACTGGTAGCTGATCGCTTTGGCCTTTTAAAAATTTAAATAGATTTCCGCTCAATAGCAGCGCTTCCTCCCTGAGCCAATCCTCCGTTACAGCCTTTTCCAGGTAGGGAATGGCTTCCTGGCCATTGGGCAGTTCAGTATTCACCCTATTAAAAAGCCACTGCCTGATTTGTCCATAAAATTGGGTCTTTTGAAAAATCTCGTCATAAAACTTCAGGCGCAAAAAAGTGATGCTAAAGGCAATGCTAAACCCAATAGCTACAAGGTTGATAGCCAAAATTACAACAAGCATAGCAGCGAACACGGCTTGTAGCGTTCTCATACCCATATCTACCTCATTTTTCCGTATTAACCATTTGCCACTATGATACCCAAGTTTTTATTTGATCAAGGGCATTAGGCAATTTAGTTTTATCTTTCTCCTCACATGCCGTCAGCATGCAAGCAACGTTTTATGGTGAATGCACCCTTCCCTCTTACTTTTACTACAAGCCCTGATAAAAATCAATATAAAATTGTTTAACTTCTAAATCGGTAAACTACTGGATCCATAGGCCGAGCACAAGAACAAATTCATATAATCATGGCATTTGTGCTTGACCTGGTCCTTATTTTTGTGTACACTATGATAAAATTTCCTTTAGAGTTTAGTATAAAACAACGATATTCAAAAATTAGGTGAGGGATTCATGGCATACGACAATTTTGTAATCGGCATTAAAAAGTCTGTTCCCGTTGTGCTAGGGTATATTCCAATTGGTATGGCCTTTGGAATACTGGCAAACCAACAAGGCCTGTCGATTTTCGAAATACTGTTGATGTCATCCATGGTGTATGCCGGTGCATCCCAGTTTATCGCCACAGCGATGATAGCCTCAGGCGTCAATGCCGCCTCCATAATCTTCACGGTATTTCTAATAAACCTACGGCATATGCTCATGAGCGCTTCGTTATCGCCTTACTTCAGAAAAGCATCTTCACTCATTCAGGCTATTATATCCTTTGGCCTTACAGATGAAACCTATGCTGTAGATATCACCCATTTAAAAGAGAGCGCGCCTTCTGCCTCCTTCTTTGTGGGGTTGCATACTGTCTGTTACGCGACATGGGTAATCAGCACGGTTGTAGGCGGCATGCTTGGCAATATGATACCTGACCCTACTCGCTGGGGTATGGACTATGCTCTATCGGCAATGTTTATAGCCCTACTGTGCATACATATAAACGATAAACGAGACGTACTTGTAGCTGTATGCTCGGCAGCTTTTTCCCTGCTTATAACAGCAATGTCAGGGGGTAGCTGGAACGTCATCATCTCTACCATATTAGCCGCAACGATAGGAGTGAGCGCTGAACTATGGAACAAAAAGTTATTCTTATCATCATCGGAATGAGCCTTGTGACCTATTTGCCCAGAATGTTGCCCATGGTCCTGCTATCAAAAGTTAATCTGCCACCGCTGTTTTTGAAGTGGCTGCAGTTTATACCGATAGCTGTACTGTCTGCGTTGCTGGCTCCGGCCATCCTGGCGCCGCAGGGTGAGCTTTCCATCGGACTTGACAACAAGGCCTTTATAGCTTCCATACCATGCTTCTTTGTGGCAATCAAAACCAGAAATTTATTCCTCACTGTTGTAGTGGGAATACTTTCTATGCTTTTATTGCAAAACTTATAGATTACTCGTTATTATTCACAAACCGCAACTTCTCACATAAAATGTCCCTGATCGCATATATAAACCATTTCCATTTGCCGATCTTTCTCATATGTGCCTCAACTATTTGCGCTATTGACGATTAAACTTCTTTTTCGCGAACGTAAAGCATACGATTAAAAAGAAGATTCTATTGGGGAGATGAGGGTGTCGATGGATAATGGAAAATATGTAATTCCCATAATACTTTTTCTTGTCGCCTTTATGGTCGGATGTGGCGCCAGTTCGACCCTCCATCTGGATGTGTCCAATACCAACGATGATTATAGCGATGAAGCGCACGAGGGATATTCAGCCATAATGTCTATGACCGATCTAGAGATCATAAAAAGAGCCACCGATCACCTCAAAGACCATGGCGAAAAAGTAGCCTTTGAAGAAACCGAAATATCCATTCACCACTGTGACACTGAAACGGTAATATGCACAGATGCGCAGGGCAACCGCATAACTTATAAAGGAGATTATTTAAAGATAACCTTTTATCCGCCTTCAAAGCCCTCGCGTCCTGAATATAACAAATGCTTTACGGTATACCTGGATCAAGATGGCGACGTGTTGGGATATACCAGTCAAACCATTGAGGATAATTGACAAAAAAAGAGGAGCGCTATGCTCCTCAATTTTTATACAGTAGGCCCGCTTAATATGTCTATAACAAAATTTTGGAAAACTTTAAACTCGTATTTTTGTCCTACTTGTATATTGGGCAAAGGCTTATTGGCATCCACCAGTAATATCTGCTCCGTCCCGTCGTTCTCAATCAAAACTTCATAATAGTACAGCTTGTTGTCTTTATAAACAGGCTGCGTGCCTACCCTTTTCACTACACCCGCTTCAACCCTCTGCCGTCCAGTAAACATATCCCCAAGGAATCTATAATATGCCAACACTTGGCTGCCGTATAGGCCCCAGATATAAATATCAAGGCATACCCCAATCAACAGTATTATCATGCCCAAAGTATTGTTGACCATTTTGGCCAATGCAATGGAAATGACAAGAAAGGCAATCAAAACACAAGCAAGCAAAAGGATTATGCGCTTCAATTGTTTCGCGGTTTGCTGTAAATCCTCTTGGCTGTACACATGAGAACCCTCCCCCCTACAAATTCTTTTAAATTATCCTATTAGGCATTGAGAATGCCAGTAAAAAGCTATGTTTGGATAATCCGTTAAAAGGTAAAAATAGCTTATCAACAAAAATTATATCACATGAAATCGAGCGTTTGCACTATCTTTGTATTAAATCAATTTTTCTTTAGAAACCAAAAAATAAAAATAAAGAGGAAGACTTTTATCTTCCTCTTATTTGGTGGGGCGTACAGGACTCGAACCTGTAACTTCCACCACGTCAAGATGGCACTCTACCAGTTGAGTTAACGCCCCATCTCACAGCTTGCATTATTATATTAGCCTAACTACACTAAATTGTCAAGCGGTATTTTTGAGATGGAAGCGCCTCTAACTTAAAAAGCTAAACATATGAAACCTTCATACAAGCTTGAACAATTGATAAAGAGCTTGAAACCGTTAAAACGCAGGTATTACGCCGTCACCGTAATTCTCTTCAATGAATTTCCTGACTTTTTCGCTGTGCAAAGCCTCCATCAGCTTTTTGAACTTCTCCTGATTCTCCTCCCCTGCTCTCACTGCCACTATATTGGCATAGGGGGAATCCTTATCCTCTAAAATGAGTGCGTCTTTTGTGGGCACCAGCCCGGCCTCCAGGGCATAGTTGCCGTTTATAACGGCACCATCCACATCGTTTAACACCCTCGGCAATTGTGCAGCTTCCAATGGAACAAACTTTATATTCTTAGGATTCTCTACAATATCGTTTTCGGTAGCGAGTATACCGGCTCCCTCTCTTAATTTAATCAAGCCGTATTTCTCTAGAAGCAGTAATGCCCTTCCACCATTGGTGGGGTCGTTGGGTATCGCGATTTCGCAATTATCCTTCAATTCCTCGATTGAGCTGTACTTTGAAGAATAAAGCCCCATG
>JAMNZI010000042.1 GCA_023622385.1 Bacillota bacterium
ATCGACGCCTTACATATAGATTGATCATTCTTTCACAATTATTGCAATTTAAGCAGCCCTTATCAAGGTTCATCATATCGCCTTTCCCATTTAATCTATCCTCATATGCTTCCTTGCGTTAATAATAGACCCTTTATCCCATTTTCTTTGATATCGATGCCTTTATTGTATCAAGATCACAATATACTACATACTACAATGTTTGTAAATTGTCAATATATGTACTATAGTATAAATTGTGGTATTGTACTGTATTCACAAATTATGTTAATCTAGTAACGACTATAACGGAGTAATGCCTCCTTAGAATATCTTTAACGTTTTAAAGCTACACCAGAACTGGCTTAGGCTTAGATATTCAATATATCGCAGTATAATACCCATATTCAGCTATTTGGAGGCGTTTATAAATCCATCGGGCAGCCAAGGCCCATCTGAAGGATTTGTGCGAACGCCAGGAGCCGATATACGTCACCCTAGCCGTAATTCTCGCATGTATAGCAATGATACTGCTCCTCGACAGCTGGCTTATTCCCTTCGTATTTCTCGCTTCCATCGGCATGATGATTCTGCTCAACTTCGGGACCAACTACTTCCTAGGCGAAATATCTTACGTGACAAAAGCCCTTGCAGCTGTTTTACAGCTTGCCGTTACTATGGATTACTCCATATTTCTATGGCACAGCTACAACGAGCAGCTCACGAAATACGCCGATAATAAAGAAGCTATGGCAGCTGCAATCGACGAAACGCTTCTAAGCATTGTAGGTAGCTCGACTACTACCATCGCAGGCTTTATAGCCCTTTGTTTTATGTCCTTCACCTTGGGGCGCGATCCGGGAATCATGATGGCCAAAGGAGTTCTATTAGGTGTAATCGGATGCGTAACGTTGCTTCCCTCCCTCGTTCTCCTGCTGAATAAGCCGCTACCATGGCAAGCGACGCGCTGTTTAATGAGATCGATACCGAGAAAATCGATTCGATGTCGGACTTAACGGTAGACGTATCTAAGAACTATAAATCCTTTGCAGGTATAAGCGATGATGCCGATGGAAATTTAAGATTTATATATAAAACGCACGAAATAAATCGAACAAATAGTACCCCTCATTTTTACCCATTTACTAAATTCATTAACCATACGCCATATTCTTCTCCATTTCGAACAAACATTGAAGCACAACAAAACGTAGTTATACCCAGCAAAAGGAGTATAATGATATGTGCAATACTTCAAAAAGTTAGGACTAACAATTTGCATGTGGAGTCTGGACTTAATTCACAGCTTCAATTTTACTGTAATTTATTAAAAGGCCTTGCGACTATAAAAGGGAAATACTTATATATATGGTTAGCTTGACAGAAACTAACATAGTAATTAGTATCTATATTATAAGCGATTGGATCGTAAAGAGCATGCAAAATGAGCCAATACTTTGCCATAATATTACTTGTATATAGATTAAGCAGCTACATTATAGTGGGCACATAAATTTATAAAAGGATGGATAATCCATGAGCAATATGCACAAGATGCCCCCCGTCATGTGCCAGCCTTTTTCATGTCAGCGAGAGGCCTTGACTATTCGCGGCCATGTCTTCCGCAAGGAGACAGGCGTATTGCCCGTCGTGATTATCTGCCATGGATTTATGGCCAACCAGCGCAGCGTAAGGCACTATGCTGAATTCTTGGCCAGCCTGGGCTGGGCAGCATTTACCTTCGATTTCTGCGGCGGTGGTCTCGTGAGCAGCAGTGATGGCAAGTCCTCCGATATGTCCGTCTTGACGGAAGTGAAAGATTTGCAAGCAGTCATAAAATACGTGAAGCAAAGGGACGACGTGGATGCCGAGCGCATTTCCCTGATGGGCTGCAGCCAGGGCGGAGTTGTGTGCGCATTGACGGCTGCTAGGATGAAGGACGAAATTGAACGCCTAATACTCTTCTACCCAGCCCTTTGTATCCCCGATGATGCCCGCCGTGGTAAGATGATGTTTGCCAGGTTTGACCCCAAAAACATCCCACCGGTAATCAGCCGTTTCCCAATGAAACTGGGTGATGTGTATGCCAAAGCCGTCATAAATATGAATATCTACGATGAAATCCGCGGTTACGATGGCCCGGTTCTGCTGATACACGGAACCGAAGACAAAATAGTGGACATATCGTATTCAAGGCAGGCGCGAGAAGTATATAAACGCTGCCTATATCTGGAAATCGAAGGTGCCGGACATATGTTTCAAGCTGAACATGACCGTAAAGCCATGGATGCGCTAGGTAAATTCATGATGATCAACATTCAAGATATTCCGCAGGTATAAACTAATGAACTGATGCTCAGATCTAATTGCTCTAAATATAATTGATCGCTGCTATTTTGTAAACAATCTTTCAAATTTTTTCTATCTGCTTTAAGCTCACATTGCTTTAGGTAAATGGCCTCAACATATAAAGCATATCATATAAAAAGTTGGAGCAATGCGCTCCAACTTATGCCGTTCATTCGATGGACTTTAAGGACTCTGCCATGTTTATTTTCTCTATCTTCTTTTGAAGTATCAAGTTGACCAGAAAAGTGATCATAAAGGTAACCGCCACTGCTATAAGATAACTGGGTAAAAATATCTGCTTTCTAAAGGAAACGGCCTCGATGCTTATTTGTTCCATAACAAACTCGTGAAGCAGCTTGCCAAGGCCCAAACCGAATAGGCAGCCAATTGAGGTCAGCATGATGGTTTCCCTAAATACGTAGCTCCTGGTTTCTCTTGGATAGAAACCCAGAACCTTGAGAGTGGCAATCTCTCGGGTGCGCTCTATGATATTGATGTTGTTGAGGTTGTAAATCACCACGAATCCCAGGGCACATGCGCAGGCGATGACCAGCAGGATTATATAGTCCAGGCCCTGCATCATATTATCCACCATCGTCCTCATATCGTTGAGCACCGATACGCTGGCCACACCTTCTGCCTTGGATAGCTGAGCTGACACCGAGTACAGGTCTTCTTCCTGCGTCTTGGCATAGGCGTTTTTATAAAGGACCTCTTTCCCAAATAAGGATTGATAGGTTTTTGCGGTCATAAACAAATAGTTGCCTACGTAGTTTTCGAATATGCCGCTAATCTCAGCTTTCGCCGTATTCACCTCATCATATCTGATGGTAATGGTATCCCCTTTGGATAAGCCGAGCTCCCGTGCCAGCTTGTCATTGATGACCACCTTGCCAAAATCGGGATAAGGTACGGTCTGCCCGTCCAAATGCAGGCCTATTACCTTAGTGATGTTTGGGTCATCGGTTGCGACTATTGAAACCTTCTTAATATTATTCCCCTGTACCACTTCCATCTCGTCAGTGTAGACAAACACGCATTGGGATAGTACATCCGAAAACTTCTGGGTGAATTCCTCCCTTTCCTGCTGGCTCTGAGCTTCGATAAAGGCTATATTGTAGTCGTATATAGTAATGGTATTGAACTGATCGTTTACGATATTGCGTATGGAATCTCTAACGCCCATTGCTGCTACCACCAATGCGGCACATCCAGCAATGCCCAGTACTGTCATGAAAAAACGCCGTTTATAGCGCAATATGTCGCGTATCGATACCTTGCGGAGGAAACCGAGCCGATTCCAGAGCACAGGGATATATTCCAACAGCACCCGCTTCCCGGGCTTAGGAGCTTTGGGCCGTAGCAGCTGCGCCGGCATCTCCATCAGTTCGGCCTTACAAGAAATATATGTGACTCCCACGGAACAGACCAAGGAGGCAATCATTGAAATTACAGCCAGCGAGGCATCGAATACGTACTCAATGGATGAAAAGCCGTACAGCATTCCATAAGCTTCCCATATGGCAAGGGGAAAATACTTGGTTCCCAGCATATATCCTGTGGCGCATCCTAAAACGGCAGCACTGCCCGAATAAAAGGTATATTTTCTGACAATGGCCCCATCGCTGTACCCTAAGGCTTTTATACGACTCATCATACTCTTTTCGCGCATCGTATACCTTTTGTCGCGCCTCTTCTACAATGTCCTGATAGCGTATTTCCCCCCTCTTTTCCAGTTCATCCTTCAGAACTTTCTTCTTTTCAGAGATTAAATCCTCATATTCATCGCTGTATACTTCCCTGTAACCATCCAAGCGAACCAGTATCTCGGTATAGTAATCGGTTGAAAAACCATCCTCCGGAATATATATAAAAGCATATATCGATCCCCCTGCCAGGCTGGTAGTGCCCCGGTCATAGTTCAGGTAATTGGGTGAGTTGGCAATCCCTACAATCGTATATTCCTCATGAGCAAGGACATTTAAGGTATCTTCATCGTTGCTGGAAGCAACCCGAATTTTTGAACCGATGGCATCCGCCGAGAAGAAGCGGGAATCCGCAACGCATTCATTGTCTGCCACTGCCATCCTTCCATAAAGGATGTTTAACCGGTTAACCTTGTCGGTTATGGAATGCGCCCTTAAGACCACTTCATTTTCCTTCCCTATATCTGCGATGAAGTCAAGGGATACAGCCCCTTGGGCAGTCATCCCTTCCTGTCCATCAAAATATTTCACATCCTCTGAAGTTAGCCCCAGCGTGGAAAGAAGCCGAAAATCATACATTTGCTGATCCTGCACATAGGTATCCAAACTCTTTACCATAGCAGACCTGGTAATCTTCAGCCCGGAAAAAACCCCACACCTAGAGCAATGATGGCCACGATAGCGAGGTAGCGATCCAGCGTATGCTTTATTTCACGGAGGTTGTTTTTATACCATGCAGATTTTCGCATCATTACCATTCTATCTCCTCTATCGATAATGGTTTGGCGTTCTTTTCAACGGAAACCACCGTTCCGCTCTTCAAGCGTATGACGCGATCTGCCATGGCGGTAAGTGCGGAATTGTGTGTGACGATGACCACCGGAATGCCGTTTTGTCTGCTCTGATCCTGCAGCAGCTTTAAAATCTGCCTTCCGGTTTGGTAATCCAATGCCCCGGTCGGTTCATCGCAAAGAAGCAGTTTAGGCCTTTTGGCCAGAGCTCTGGCAATTGCTACTCTCTGCTGTTCACCCCCGGAAAGCTGCGCTGGAAAATGGTTAAGCCGATCCCCTAATCCCACGCTTTCGAGCACCTGACGTGCAGGAAGGGGATTCTTCACCATTTGAGTTGCAATCTCCACATTTTCAAGTGCTGTAAGATTAGGGATAAGGTTATAAAATTGAAATACAAAACCGATATCCTCACGGCGAAACCTGGTCAACTCGTGCTTATTAAACGAGGAAATCTCCTTATCTCCCATAAATACTCTCCCGGAAGTTAAGGTATCCATACCTCCTAGGATGTTAAGAAGGGTCGTCTTCCCGGCACCGGATTGGCCTACGATGACGCAGATCTCTCCCTCTTCTATCTCAAAAGAAACATTGCGCAATGCAGGTACCTTTACATATCCTGTTTGATATACCTTGCTCACATTTTCAAACTTTACAAAAGCACCCACGTTATTGCACCTCCTGATGCGAAACGTGCTCCAGATAAGATAATCAATCCTACCCCGTCAGCCCTTCATCATCACAAGTCTTCCTATTCTTGCATGTACCGCTACTTTATTGTGACAAAATAATCCCCCAAACTAAGGTTTAGGGGAAACAAAATGCGTAATGCGAAATTACTCTACCTCTGGCGGAAATACCTTGGATGTAAATTGGAGCAGAGCCTGTAAATCTATATCCTCCTGCACCGAACTTGCCAATACAGCTTCTGCAAAAATGGAAACAACGGGTAAAGGTTCCCTCCTATTTAAACGCATCAATAAGTTGTTGAGTATATCGGTAACCTGCTGGCGCACCGTCATATGATGTTTCCTAAACTGGCCGATAATGTTGCCGGGATAATCCATCAAAATCGATTCATATTTTTGGACGAATGATTTAATGCCTTTATAGATGATGCTAATGGCTGCTGCCATATCGGTTGCCAAATCGCATTCCCTTTTGATGTTTGCAAACTGATTGTCCCAGTCCCTGGCCATTATAGCAGTAATTAGCATTTCCTTGCTGGCAAAATAATTGAATTGAGAACCATTCCTAAGCTAAATTAACTCCGGTTTGTAATCATCCGGCAGCTCTTCTTCACTTAAAAAGCTAAAACTATCATCCCTCAATATTGGTATAAAAAATTCGTAAGGGATCCTTGAAAACTCGCAGCCATAATTACTGGCCCCAAAGGACATACCCGATTTGCTGCCCCAATTCAATCCCCTGGCAAATTTGGTATAGTTGGAACAGTCATGGACTACCAGATCCCAGCTTTCTTCATCGGCTATTTTCATGAGTTTTAGGGTTAATTCGCGGCTCCAGATAGGAGAAATATAGCCAAACCTGGAAATATACATATTCTCCCCGTAATAATTGTATATATTATTCTCATTTAAGTGTAGCTCTGCACAGTTGATGAAATCGAGCTTGGTTTCTAAAATCATTTGCTTTTTCTTTAAAAAGGCTTCAAAAAATTCGGGAGTCATGGGAGTTTCAATGCCCACGCTCTTAATATACCTTTTTGCTATAGCAATATTTTCAATGACCTTATCCGAACAGTTGGAAGCCCCCAGATTGAATCGTATTTCATCTAAGCCTGCTTCACCTAGCGCTTTCAGGTTCTCCTCCGTAGCCAAGGTGCCATTGGTGTACAGGTGCTGGTAAATTCCGGCATCGTTAAATTTCTTTATAATCGAATAGTATTTTTCTATTTCAATAAATGGCTCCAGGTAAACGTACGAAATTCCGGTGGGCTTCCGGTAGATTGAAAGAAGCAAGTCGATATCCTTCTCGTAAAACTTGGTACCTCCTATTTCCCACACATCATCGCCTATGGGAGGGATATTTTCCAGTTGCCCATAGTCGTAACAGAACTTGCATTTTAAATTGCATTTGTTTGTCTTCCTGATAGCATTAAGCCCGGTGCCGAACAGACAGGAAATACACCCTTTGGGAAATTTATCGTCATTTCCCACGTAATAAGTTCTGTTTTTCAAGGTTTTCAAACCCCTTATCTGAGACATCAACAAACTATTTCTATGTTCTACAGCAGCCTCAATCTGCATAAAAGTGGAATTAACTATTTCCTGATGTTTTGCGCTGATTTCTTCATCTTCAGGTAACTGCGAAAAAAACTCAAACCACATCAACGCATCTTTCTTTGAAATCTTCATGATTGTCCTCCCCTGGTATATCCTGGCTTTATAAATCCTATTTGTACCATCTAAATTTCTTAAGCATATGCCCTAAAAAGCCTTGCAATTATCTATCGTGAATGTTATCGGCGCGCATCCTTTCTGATAAATGGCTCCTCAACATGTTCGGAAACGAGGAGCTTGTATTTCCGCGGACGGCGGTACGCATTGCCGTGTACTTCCCGCCTTCTATATTCCCTAATCTCGTTAACGGGAAAATCAGCTATATATATGCCCTCCCTCTCCCCGGCTTCGATGATAAGCGTATCCCTTGAACCGGGCTCGGAAGGCCTGTATGCAATTCCGTCAAATGCGGTGGAATGGCCGTTGCAGTCAGGTTGACCGGCCGGATAATTGACGGTGGCAATACCGACCATGTTTTCATAAGCCCGCGCTCCCATATCCTTTGCCTTTTTGCAATATTCCAACCCCTTTTTCATGTTTTCTTCTATGGTGTTCTCGGGCAAAAGTTGCAATAAAGCTACTTTTAGGCTATTCATATTCGAGCCCCCTTATATCTTTATACTATATCCCCTAATCTGCGCATTGGGTACACCGCCTACGAAATAATCCATAGCCTTCTCATGCACAGAATATACGGTGCAGCCCAAAGTCAGAGCTTTAAAGGGCCTCCTGCACTCACCGCATCAATTCCGAGAAGGCCTAATATATACTTAATCCCCTGATATACGCCGACTTCGGTTAATACCTTCATAACTCCGTTAGCGCGGGTTTGTAAAGCTTTTGCCTCCTCTATTCTTCCCTCCCGAAACAGATGGTAAATCTCTACAAACTTATCTCCCATGAAATTATAGGTGCTTCCTATAGCCCCATCCGCACCCATACAGAGGCCAGCCAGAAACACCTCATCACGGCCGTTAAAAACTATTAACCTTCTGGAAAGCTGTTTCAACTTGTTTAAGTGATAGAAATTCATGGATGTATGTTTTACACCGATAATTCTTTCACCCTCAAAATTCTTATATAATCTCTGCTGGACAAATCTATTCCAGAAAAAGCAGGAAAATTATACACTATCATCGGGACATCCACATTGTCCATGATATCAGAATAATACCCCCTAATTTCCTGCCATGAAAACTTGTAATAAAAAGGAGGTATGGATGAAACAGCATCAACCCCAACTTTTTCTGCGTGTTTTCCCAGTTCAATAGCCTGATCCATGCTAATACATCCTATATGAGATATGATGGGATATTCACCTTTACATTCGGCAGCCACAATTTCCGGTATAGCCTTTCTTTCTTCCAACGTTAACAAAAAAGCTTCCCCCGTACTTCCACCAACATAAAAATGATTTACTCCTTTTTTATGTTCATCCTAACCAGATCCTGAAGAGCAGTCTCACTAATCTTTCCATCATTTCTAAAAATGGGAATATAAATTAACCCTTTCATATGTTTTCCGGGGTAAAATTTCAAACAATCTGGGAAGCATTTCTTTGTCGGACAAGTCCTTGGACAATCGGTATTGTATAAAATTATTTTTATCGCTTAAAATGATTTTTCGTTCATGCCTTCTTAGAACGGGATCATCGTTTTGGGAATCATCTTCCGGGAAGAAGTAATTAATGCTCACATCCAGCACCAATGCGATTTTTTGAAGCGTATCTATCGCTACGCTTGTCATGCCTCTTTCAAGCTGGGATAAGAATCCTATGGATAACCCGGTTAGTTCGCTTAACTGCTTCAAAGTCACGTTCTTTTCATTTCTCAGCTTCTTAATCTGAGCCCCTATTTCATCCTTTATCATCATTTACACCCTCATTGATTTTGTCATTTACAAAATAATTTTAGTATATATATGGTTCATTGTAAAATTAAATGCAACACCTAAAAAATAGTAGAACCATAGTGAGAAATCCTGTATGATATAGATATCCAAAACCCTAAACATACAGGGAGGTCTCACTATGGC
>JAMNZI010000105.1 GCA_023622385.1 Bacillota bacterium
CCAACCTTCTTAATTCCAAGATTTGGTTTAATTATATCATACTTGGTTCTCAGTTTCAACCCTTGCATTCATCCCCGCCCTACAAGGACGAGGCTTTCTGCAGAATTCTTGTAACCAAAACAATCAGGCTAACGAAGAGGAAAACAAGGAAAACAATGACGCAGATGAAACCGACCAAGAACAGCCCGTCGATGAAGATGCCAACAGGGAGGAAAATAATGAAAATGAGGAAATAAACGCACAGCAGCCTGTCCAGGAAGTTGAAGAAGAAAATGTTGATGAGGGTAATAACGCTCAAAACAGCCAAAACGATAAAATAAAAGACGAAAATAAGGATACAAAGGATACACAAGGTAACAATAACATCCAAAAAGCGGGAAATATTCAGAATATGGCAAAAAGCAACAATTCCAAAAACAGCGACAATACCAACAACGGAAGAGCTTTGGGACGCAAAAAACAGTAAACATTAAAAGTAACCCACTACACGATTGTTAATATTTGGTAAAAAGTATTTATAAAAACAAGTGCTCTTTCTGGCAACGATAAAGCTTGAACCTGGCCAGAAAGAGCACTTTTGTCTTTTGGAATTCATCTTACAAGCAATACCAGTCTGTCATTATTCTGAGACTCCTCAAGCTGCACGCGTTCGCCGATAACCCTGTATTTCCAGTAACTTACGGGTCGTTGCCCATTTATCTCTATATCCCAGGTTTTTGTCAATACCACCTCATACTCCTCATCGCTGGTTTGTGTGCATTTTGTCTCAAGGATGCACCTTATGTTTATCCCGGGATACCGCCCACCCGTCCTGACCAACACTTCTCTTGTACCATTCCAGTCTGGGAAATCCTTCCGCATCTGGGTAACGAGATATATTGGGTTTTGCCTGTCCTTTTCAACATAAGGAACAACAGGTGCATCTTCCCTGTTTATTTGTTTTAAATACTTCATTGCCTTCTCCACCTGTATATTCCATAGCTCCTGTTGCAGCTTTTTATTCCATCTGCTACCAATTGCTTGCTCAGCCAAATCCTCCGGGAACATCTCTCTTATGGACCTCTCCCACACCCCACCATCCATTGCCTCGCGGTACTCCACCACTTCATATTCTCCGCTGTCAGACTTCTTAAGCTGCATTTTTACTGGTATACCCTCACCACCTATACCTGACACAATCGTAAAAGCACCATTTTCAAAGCCAAACCAGTTGAATTTTACCTGCATATAGGCAATTAATATGCCGTCTTTCTCATCAATACGGTATATCTTGTGTGCTTCTATGGCCTTTTCTCCTGCTCGGTATGCCCTCCTGTTTCTTGCAAGAATATATTTTGAGATAACATCCTCTAAGTTCCTTTTATCCGTTCCCTCGGGAAGGATAATGCTCTCCTTTTCCTGTATCGTAGTTCTGGGGAAGAGGTCAAAATCGGCATCCACTATCTGAAAATCATTTTCGGCTTCAAACTTCCCGTACTTGTAAAACCATTCCCTTCCACTGCTGATTCCTATACCTTTCTCTTCATCATATATTCCCATGATCTTTGCACAGGCGCACGCCATGATAAATTCCTTCAGCCCATCCTCATTGCTTTGAGAAAAAATCTCAAACATATATTGAAGTGCCGGGTAGCCCAGCGAAACAAGTTCGTCAAAAGCCTTCCTTCCCTTTATATAGTCATGCGGATTGGATGACTTCAAATTAGCATTTTCAAGTATCTCTTCCAAAAGTTTATCCACCCTGTCTTTTAAATCTTCGGTTGTGCTTTTTGCATCTGCTGGTTTGGATGTATGCTGAGATGATTCAGAATTTTGAGAAATTGTGTTTCCACCGTTTGGAGTATCCGGTCCCGATACATGCTCCAATACATTCCCGTTTCTGTCTATCACCATAATATCGTAAGGCAGTGCACTATCTGGAAGCTGATTTATTATAAACACAGCCTTCTCAGGCGATATATATTTTAAAGTAGCTCCATCTTTGAAAATCTCCCCATCTTTTGAAGATGCCCATACCTCTGCAGCTTCCGGAATGTTCATGTAACCGGCATAACCTCTGTACCGAATACCTCCCAAGGAATATACATAAGTAACATATGACAGCCTTGCTTCTCCACTTAATTGCTGCTTTTCTCTAACCTGCCATAAATTACCCTCTTTTTCGGCAATCAAAATATTGATCGATGATGGCTCGTCATTGGACTTATAGAAAACAGCGATCTGATTGTCTTCATCATCTCCCCATGAAATCGAGAGAATGACGTCTTTTTCATCTATCCCACTGGCATTGAGCAAATCTCTTTCAGCCCGAACTTTACTGCTCTGCGACGAAGTAAGCCCCGCGATTCCAATTAAAACCACCAGTATCACCGAAGCTATAACCCACAGCAGAGGTTTTTTGCCGTACTCGGCAATCAACCTTATCCTACGCTTTATATTCCTTTTATTTCCCGAAGCGCCGGTGTGCACAGCCAACGATAGGCGGCTCCCATACATAGCAGCAACGGCCAAAATGGCTTTGCCATATTCAAGCTTTGAATCAGGAATCCGCTTTAAGACGGCTTCATCACATGCCGCCTCCATATCTGCCCTAAACTTGAAAAGCGCGCACCAGACTATGGGATTAAACCAGTGCACACATGCTGCAAAAAGATATGCCAGATTGGCAATATTATCGCGGCGCATGACATGGCACAGTTCGTGAAGCATTATATGCCGCATAGTATGCTGCATCTGGCCCTTGTTTATGTCTGTACCGCCATCGAAACTATAGCCGAAACTCAAAGGCAGCACCAGCCTTGGCTTGAATATGCCAAATGTGCAGGGGGCACCGGGCAAATCCGACATGTATACTTCAACAGGCCTCCGCAGCCCGAGCGTTTTGCTACACTCTTCCACCATAGCCAGTATATCATCACTTAAGCACGGCATTGATGCCGATATCCGCTTCCATGTCCTTAAATATGTAGATGAAAGGAAGGCAAAACATATCCCAAAACCTGACAGCCACACCAATGGTAAAATACCGGTTATTTGCACATCTCTAGAAGGACCTGCCAAAGGGGTGTCAACCCTTGATGCATTTGATGTCGCTGAATTCCCCTGTGGGATCAGAACTTCGTTGGTATGGTCATCGGTTTGGTTGTTTCTTGGATGAATTTGCAGCAGCCCATCATCCACGGCATCTGACCTTTCATCAATTATGTCATCAAGTATATCGTATCGGTTACTTCTACTTCCCTCTTCAAACCCGCTATCGGTAATAAAAACCTCAACCTTTTGCAACAAATCCAGATTGAATAAACTCAGGCTGCTTTCAATTTTGACAGGCAATAAAAGCCTTACAGCAACCAGCAACCACAATATCAACCAAATATAGGCAGGAATCCTGTTACGAAATACGGCTTTCAAGCAGAGTACAACAAGCGCCAGAACGCCACCTGAAAAGGACATGTAAAGAACCATTTGAAAAAACGCTTCAAGCATTGTCATTCTCTCCTTCACTGGGTTGTTCAGTGGTCTTGCACTTTTCAAGCATCTTAAGGAGTTCGTCAATTTCCCTATCGCTGAGTTCCACATCATTAACAAAATTTGCTAGAAAGAGTTTCACCGAGCCATTATACACCCTCTTAAGAAATGAAAAAGTTTCATGCTTTCTGCATTCTTCCCTGGATACAAGCGGATAGAATACATACGGCGATATGCCTTCCTTTATTGCTACTACTCCTTTTTTGATAAGCCTGGTGAGCATGGTGTGAATGGTGGTCTGAGACCAGCTATGCTCTTTAAGTGCTGATCTTATTTCAGAAAAAGTGGCCTCCCCCTTTTCCCACAAAACGTTCATTACCTGCCATTCGGCTTCGCCAATGCTAGGAATTTTCTTCATAAAACCACCCCACAAATGTAGAATGCCTATCTATATTCTACATTTGTAGTATGCAATTTGTCAAGTAGCCAATCTGTAATATCCTTTGTTTTTTGTTTCATCCTATATAGCTTATAAAAATAAAAAGCCTTTAAAAAGGCTTTTTAATCTCTCAAAAATAATATATCTTTCCAAAACACGACGCTTTGATGAGGAAATTATATAACACTTATATCCACAAGGGTATTACCATCCTCTACCCGAACCAAAGGATGCGCTTTACATCGTCTCAACGCATCAACCAATCTCTTTATATCTCTTCCTTCTATTTTGTCTAAAATCCTGCATACCTCTTCCAATTTATCATTTCGTTTATCCTTTGGAATAAGTCTAACTATTGCTTTGCCCAATGAAAAGCCTGAATTGATCAAAAACAAGGGTATCACTATAGGGAAACATCGTTCTCCATCCTTAATATTGACCTTTAAAAAATGTCCCTTAGCAGTATTTATAGCTTCCCGATTCTTTTTCATCAAAGTAAAAGCCTCATTAAAATCAATTTGTCCTTTATCCAATTTCTCTAAAATCTCAATGTCATCCATTTTCTATCATCCTCAAATAAACTTTTCTCAATTCACACGTTATTCAACTACAACGCTTACATAAGTCTCATCATCTCCTATTTCGACAAGCTTTCCTTGTGCTCCATTTTTAATAGACTGTATAACCTCGTTAAAATCAATATTCTTCAAAGCTTCCAATTTTGGCTCAAATTGTGCCCCAACCTGTGTCCCCAGTTTTAACCCCACCTCAATTAATGAGAGCGGAATATTTACATTCACTTTATTAGCCCCGTTTTCAACCACTTTAACCCTCAAAAATTTCTCGTAATTTCCATTTGCGCTTGAATCATACTGTGTTAGACCTGTGTTTTCTGGCTCAATCATATCAATAAGTTTTTCGGCCTCCTCTGCAGTAATCTTCTTCTCCTCTACCATCTTTAAAATCTTTCTTATTTCTTCTTTCATCATGCCCATCCCATCCTTTCATTAATTTATTTACTGTTCTCCTTTATCATCTTTATTGCCTCTTCGTAGGTAATCACCCCTTGGCTCAGTAGCTCCAAAACCTCTCTTTTGTTGGTCTGCTTTTTTTCATTGCCACCAACATCGTAGCCCAGACTACAAATAACATCATCAAGTTTGCTACGAACAGTTGGGTATGAAATGTTAAGTTCCTTCTCTACTTCTTTGATGTTCCCCCTGCATTTTAGAAATACCTCGATGAAATATTTCTGCTCAGGTGTTAAATAGCTGAACTTATCTAGTTTAAAATGCCCTTTATATGTTGTGTCACACCGGCAACAATGCAACTCTGTTACCTCCAGCTTGGTACCACATACTGCACATGTTGTTATGATATTGTTTTGCAACTGCTAATCCCCCTACAAGTAAAATTCTTATATTACTATCCAATTACCATTATATCACCAAAATTAATTTTTTCAATATGTTTTTTAATAATTTTAATTTTTTCTCGTGTTAATTTTATAAAATTTAATACTTCTATTAAATATTTTTATTTCGGGCCATATTATCTTGCTTAATAACTTTCTAAGAAGTTGAAGACTTAAATCTGATGTGCAATTTCACTTTTTCATCACTTAAATAAATATAGCGCCTGTACATTTTTGGTTTCAGCAACAAATGTACAGGCGCTATATTCGTCAGTCACAAAAGTTTAAAAAGTATTTTAATCTTTCACCGTTACCTTTGTAGTAAACTTCTTGCCATTCCCAATGACCAGCTTCTCTCCTACAAGATTGAATTGCCCTGTCGCTCTTATATCTTCGGACGAACTACCAACGTACACATCAACCTTGCCCGGCTCCACCACGAAATCCATGTTCTCATCATAAAATCCCAGCAATGCAATCGGCAGTTGAAATACAATGGTTTTCGTTTGACCAGGTTCAAGATTGACGCGCTTAAATCCCTTAAGCTCCTTCACGGGCCTGGTCACATTTTTTGCCGGAACGTGGACATACAGCTGTACCACTTCATCCCCTGCCATTTTACCGGTATTGGTCACTTCGACCTGTATGCGGACCTCACCGCTTACATCAACATCCTGAGGCGTTATCCTCAGGTTGCTGTACTCAAAAGTGGTATAGCTCAATCCATAACCAAATGGATACAATGGTTTTGTGCTGCACTCTACATAATCACCCAGCCAGTGAGAACGTCCACCCGAAGGCTTATGGGCATAGTATACCGGCACCTGTCCTACCGTGCGCGGAAAACTAATCGGTAGCTTGCCACCCGGGTTGTAATCGCCAAACAGCACATCGGCGACTGCTCGACCGCCTTCCTCGCCGGGAAGCCATGCTTCAACTATCGCAGGAACGTTCTCATGGAGCCAGGTGATCGAAAGCGGTCTCGCATTGACCAGTACAACTACCACCGGAGTTCCCGTGGCGTGGACGGCCTTTATAAGCTCTTCCTGTTTGCCTGTTAAATTCAAGTCAGCTCTGTCTCTGGCTTCACCCGATGTACAGCCACGTAACAGACCGGACCTGTCGCCAACGACGACAACAGCAACATCAGCTTTCTTAGCCACCTCAACAGCCTCAGCAAAACCACTGGTATCGTCGCCTAGCACATCACAACCCTTTGCGTACAGGACCTCGGTATTTTCAGATACCTTCTCTTTTATACCGTCCAATATGCTGACCATTGGCACAAATAGTTCTTTATCAGCCAAATCAACATAGTCCGGTCTTGCCGTATCAAAAGCATCAGCCATATTTCGTAATGTCTCAATATGGCAGGGGTAAGCATAGTCCCCTATCATATGGCGAATATTATGGGCATTGGGACCAATAACTGCTATTGAACGCAGATCTTTGCTTAACGGTAAAAGATCATTCTCATTCTTCAATAGAACTATTGACTCTTGCGCCACTCTTCGCGCAAGCTGGCGCTGTTCCGGAATATCAAATACCGCTTTAGTCTTAGAAGGCTCAACGTACGGATTCTCGAATAACCCCAACCTGAACTTGTGCTCTAGAATTCGTGCCACAACCCTGTCAATAACTTCTTCAGAGACAATCCCCTGTTCCACTGCAGTCTTCAAGGGTAAGCCATAGCAATCAATGCTCGGAAGCTCTATATCCACTCCCGCTTCAATCGCTTTTTTAGCCGCCAATACCTTATCCGGATTCAGCTTGTGATATTCATACAGCATATTGATAGCAAAATAATCGGAAACTACTAAACCTTCAAACCCCCATTCATCGCGCAGTATATCCTTTAGCAATCGGCTTGAAGCGTGACATGGTATTCCATCTATTTCATGATAAGCCGGCATGATTGAAGCCAGCTTGGCTTCTTTCACAGCTGCTTCAAAGGGAAACAAATATACCTCGCGCAACTCTCTTTCTGGAATATGAGCCGGTGCCCAGTTCATCCCGCCTTCTGACATTCCATAGCCCACAAAATGTTTCCCCGTAGCCATAATGCCATCATGCAAACCATTCCCCTGCAGGCCGTTAACATACGCAATACCCATTTGAGCCACCAGATACGGGTCCTCTCCAAATGTCTCTTCGGTTCTACCCCATCTGGGGTCCCGCGTCACATCCAGCAAGGGCGCCAAAGCTTGATGTGCTCCTGCTGCCTTCATCTGCGTCCTTATTACTTCTCCTATCGCCTTTGCCAGTTCAGGGTTCCACGTACTTGCTACACCGATTGTTTGAGGAAAACAAGTTGCTCCCTTTGCCATAAAACCGCTGCACGACTCTTCATGTACAATGGCCGGTATTCCAAGGCGGGTATTTTCCACTAAATATTTCTGGATCTCATTTGCTATCCTGGCACAGGATTCCGAATCCAGGTTGCTGGCCCCCGCGATGCGCGTAATCTGACCAATACCATGTCCGATTTTGGAAGCAGCTTTATCGGGCGAAAATTTTGTATCATCCAGCACTTCATATACCCATACAGCACTTAGTTGGGCTATTTTCTCATCCAATGTCATCCGCGAAAGCAAATCCTCAACCCGCTTTTTAATGGGCTGGTTCTTATCCTTGTATAAAGGCTCGGCCATTTAAGCCCCCCCTTTGCTCCAAAGGTGATAATATATTTGTATTTATTTAACGCTCAACAAATACTGGTTGATCAAGGTCTTTATAACTTCCTGCCTTCCGGAACGGTTTTTGATCACTGGATTCTGCAACGCATACTGCTCTAAGGTCTTGAAATTAGCCTTTCCGCTAACAATATCCAATCCGATACCGCTCTTGTAACTGCTGTAGCGCTCTTCTATAAACTTATCTATCACCTTATCCTCTATGAGCTTTGCAGCAACCTTTAACCCTATGGCATAGGAATCCATACCCGCTATATGAGCATAGAACAGGTCCTCTGGTTCAAAGGAACCTCTCCTTACCTTGGCATCGAAATTGATTCCACCAGTTGTAAAACCGCCAGCCTTCAATATCTCATACATCGCCAATGTGGTCATGTACAGATCAGTGGGGAACTCATCGGTATCCCAGCCCAAAAGCAGGTCTCCCTGGTTTGCATCGATGGAACCCAGCATGCCGTATATGCTTGCCACCCTAAGCTCGTGCTCAAAAGTATGCCCTGCCAGAGTAGCATGGTTGGCCTCAATGTTCAGTTTGAAATAGTCCTTCAAACCATAATGCTGCAGGAACGCAATTGTGGTTGCCGCATCAAAGTCATATTGATGTTTGGTGGGCTCTTTTGGCTTGGGCTCTATTAAGAACTGCCCTTTGAAGCCAATTTCCTTAGCATAGTCAACTGCCATATGGAAGAACCTAGCCAGATTATCAAGCTCCAATTTCATATCGGTATTGAGGAGCGTCTCATATCCTTCCCTGCCGCCCCAGAATACGAAGTTTTCGGCTCCCAGTTCTACAGCGATTTCAAGGCTCTTCTTGACCTGAGCTGCCGCATATGCAAACACATCAGCATTGCAGGATGTAGCAGCTCCGTGTACATACCTGGGATGGCTGAATAGGTTGGCCGTATTCCACAAAAGCCTCACTTTGCTGGTCTTCATGTATTCCTTTATCATGGATACTATGACATCCAAATTCTTATTGGTTTCAGCCAGGGTATCTCCTTCGGGAGCGATATCGCGATCATGGAAGCAGAAGAACGGGACATTTAGCTTTTCGAAAAACTCAAAAGCCGCCTCCACTCT
>JAMNZI010000199.1 GCA_023622385.1 Bacillota bacterium
ACCCTTTGTACGGGCTATTACCGGTGCACCTTGAGGTGAAAAAGGATGCTCACCTAAAGGCCGTTCTTCGAATACAATATCCTTCTTAACATTGTCTTTATCAATGCACAAACCATAGTTCCATGGAGTTGTAGGGTACACCTCATAATCACAGTGTGGAAATTCTCTTCCTGGTACATCCTCATTCACCCTTACCCACCGCTCGCCAATAAGCAGTGAATAGACAAGGGGGCCTCGCGTAATAGCATAAAGCCCACTAGGCCGTGAAACAATATGCGGCTCCATAGGAAGGCGAAGGGTAAAGGACGTCTCTCCGTACCATCTTCGATTCACACGATAAAAACCACCGCTTTGGAGCACCAGTGGAAAGTCACCCATTTTAAGTTCAGGCTTTTCGGCCCATGCAGGTATTCTTAAATCCAATGCAAACTCCACTTCTCGGTCAACCTTTACAGTAAAGTTCAAGGTGTCACGGAAGGGATAATCTGTGTTAAGGGTAACCGTCACCTGAGCGCCATTGATGTTGGTATTTACCGTAGAGGGAGCATAAACCGCGACTACCAAACCATCAGGGCTCCGCATAAAAGAGGAAAGAGCTAGCTTTGGCCAGCCTTGGCTTAAATTTGCTGTACAGCATCCATAGTTGGGCTCTAGCCCAAACAGGTTTGACTCACCGCCATTGGTTCTAAAGACAGGATTTTCCTGCCTGCTGCACTCCACCTGGTTAACCTGCTGATCATACTGGTGTGTCCACATATCAGGACTAAAAGTTGCTGGTAATGCATTATACGCAATCTTCTCAAGGCGATCACCCCAATGAGAACGCCCCGTAATTGCCAGAAGGTGCTCCAAAGAATACATATATTCAACTACTGCACACAGCTCAGTACCCTGCACAGGGCTTGTACCTGCCAAACACTCATCACCAGTGAATACCCCAGTCACCATTCCGTGATGCTCATCCAGCAGGCTTACCATATATTCAGCGCTATTGAGATGCTCACTCAAGCCTGTCAGTCGCCACAGCAATGCACCTGATTTGAGCATCATGGCGTTATTCACCACATGGCTCATGAAACTCCAGCGACCTTTTTCATCAGGCTTTTTATACGGCCAGCGCTTGAAAAATTCTATCCAGTCAAATCCCTGGGCATAGAGTTTTGCAGCAAGGTCCAGCAACCATGTCTCTCCGGTACGCTCATACAACCACCATATAGAAATAAGGCATTCAAACCAGCGGGTTTGTCCCCAGCCAAACAATGTGGTTCGATCAATGTGCTTGTCTAAAGCCAATAAAGCTTTGCGCACCACTTCTTCAACGCGTTCATCGCCTGTAGCATCATGATAAAGCACCAATACCTTCAATATCAGAAACATGGCCCATAGGTCATACTGCGCCCGTCCTTTACCCCTTTCCTTTTCAGGGCAAATCCATCCATCCGGAGCCTGATTTGATATTATAATATCCATATAGCGGCACGCACGAGCCTTCATATCCTCATCATCAAGCAGCCAGGCCAGCGGTATAAAACCATCAAGCCAATAGGGGAGGCGTTCCCAGCCTTCTGCGCAGCCACCAATCCATTGACTGTCCTTTATATCGGGCCAGAACTTATCCAGATTACCTGATAGTCCATTGGCTTGTATCCTAAGCTGATTTAGCAGCCACCCTTCAGGACGAATTTCTCTTATAGAAAGCTGACGAAAGGCGGGTTCATGCAACATTCTATTCATAATCTTCCTCCTCATTATAATTTAACATTAGCCTAGCAGCCAATTACCGAATAGTTACTTCAATATTTTCTCATCCTTCTCCATACGTCCAGGATTAACTTATATCTTTCGGGCGGCAATCCCTTGAAAGGTACATTGCTGGTACAGAAGATATATCCTCCACCCGGCTTACCATAAGTCAATGCATACTCTGCGCTCTGTATAACTTCCTCATCAGTACCGGTTTGCATAAGGGCGCAATTAACGTTTCCACACAGACAAACCTTATCCCCTACCAGCTGTTTTACCACTTTAATATCCACTTTTGCCTGGGGATCTAAAGAATGAATGGCGTGCGGCCTACACTCAACTAGCTGGTCAAGTATAGGCATTATGTTCCCGTCGGTATGTTTGATCGTATACAAGCCCAGTTTACGCGCTTCATCGATGATCTTGTACAGATAAGGCTGGATGAACTCCTCAAACATAGCAGGAGAAAGGAAAGGGCCGCTATTATAGCAGTAATCAGAGCATAGAATTAGGCAGTCCACTCCCGCTTCGGCCAATCGTTTATTCCTTTCAATAGCGGTTTCAGCCATTTTGGCGGCTTTTTCCTTAACCGCCTCCCGGTTATCCGCAATAGCATAGGCAAACTCGTACATCTCATTGCCATCGGGTATTGCAAATGTGCCATCGCCATGATAATGGATCATGTAATTCTCCCCTACAAGTTCCCGCAAGTATTTAATAAGCAGCTTAGTTTCTTCGGGAAGAGGCCCTCCTTCGTTCCAAAACTCCGTCGCATCCCCCAGTACAAAACCCGGTATACTAGAGTATTCAAGGGTACTGTATACCTCTACCATGTATTCGGCAAGCTGGTATATCCTCTTTTCCTTTTCCTTCCACGATAGTTTGGCCAGCCCTTCATTGGTGAGGTCCTCTGTAATGAACTTTCGCCCAAACATCTCCTCTTCAAGCTGAAATTCCAGCTCAAAAGTCGGCACCATATCGG
Organism: Bacillota bacterium; assembly: GCA_023622385.1. GTDB lineage: Bacteria > Bacillota > Clostridia > Caldicoprobacterales > Caldicoprobacteraceae > Caldicoprobacter. The sequence continues at coordinate 2,726 of JAMNZI010000199.1, forward strand.
GCACCTTTAAGGTCAAAGCGGCTACTGCTCTTTCCTTTGGCGTCATCGATATCCTCCTCAAAACATGTTATTTTATTTTATAACAAACTTTGGTTATCCCCTATATTCCCAATAAATAAAAGTCTCATCAAACTTCGGCGTCGTAACTACACAACACATTCTTTAGGAGATCAAGCAGCAATGCTTTCACATGTTCATAATCAGCATAATTCAAGCTATATAACTCCTCCGGCTTCTTGCCTACGGATGGATGTAAGTCTTTAACATTGCGGGCAAACAGAAGCCTGCTCCACACTTCTTCCAGCTTCTGGTGCGGTTCAGGACACAGCCTTTTTACCATGTCAATCAGCTCAAAATCCTCAATGCCTCTCTTGAGGTTTTTGTATCTTAAAGTAAGAATAGGACGCCCATCATTGGCAGGATAAACAAAATTAGTATCGCCTGCCCTCCAATGAGGGAAACGGTAGGAGATCCTTTCCCTGGGCTTCTCTGGCCATACCGTATAATTCCACCTCAAAAATCCATCCAACTCCATATACGCAGTTAAAATACCTATTAAACGGCTTTCCAGGAGAGGTGAGCTGATAAAAGTGTTGGGATATAGTGGATTACAGCACAAATACCACATAAACCTGCCTCTTACGTTGTCTTTCAGCTCGTTTATAAGTTCCCATTGATCGCATACACAACCAAGTGCCGGAACGAAATCGTGTATCTCGTCCCTAAACTCTCCGATAAATTCAGCGTGGTTAATGGCGGCCTTATATTTAAATGCGGGTGCGATCTCCTTTAAGAGGTTTATCCTTTGTCTATACAGCTCAACATCCGCCGGCTCATCGGCCACCACCCTAACTTTATCTATCCACTTTTTCTCGACAAAAAATTGCTCCAGGGCTTTTATGTATCCTTTAATTTCTTCTGCCGACTTCATATATTTATAGCACCCATCCGCCTCGTCAAAATAGCGCACCCTAATGGCATCGGGATAGTCCGAGGCAATCCCTCCATACCCATCCTCTGGAGATACCCAAATATTTACCAAACCAAATACCTCTATCTCCTTATCTATGCCGTGCTTAAAACAGAGCTCTACGTAGCGTTGCACTATTGAAAAATCGTACTGAAATCGCCCATGCTTGTCTTTTATCACCCTTACCATGTTGTATTCAAAAAGGTCAGATAAGTAGTTGGTCACTTTGAAACACCGCTGTCCCGACCAAGGAATCTCTGAGGCAATAACCGTTACGGCTTTTTGCCCCAAATCCCCGAGGGTTTTTATATATTCTTCAATTACCCTGAAATGCTCATCGCTCCAGAGGTGTACTTCATGCTTTCGTGCTATATTTGAAAGGTGCTGCCAAAGGTCCAAATAGAATCTATACTCTGAAGGCTTAGGCATCAACACATCTTTGACCTCCAGCTCAAATTTCAACGTGCCTACCTGCTTTTCATCTTCAAACATGGCATGAACAAACAACTTAACCTCGCCCATATATATGCCGGGCTTTGCATCTTCAGGTACCTCAACTTCAATCCATATGGGCTGTACCTTTCTAGGCTCAACACAAACAGTCTCATCGTTAAGCAATAAATCGGCTTTCATCAGCCTATCATCATCTTCAACAAAACCGATAATGTTCATCTTCACACTCCATTGTGGACATCCCTTCACAGCAGCTTCAAGCCTAACGTTAGTCAAAGGCCCTCTCGGCGAAAATGCTGGAGCAGTTCCTACTGTCACCATGAATTCCTCATCAGATTGAAGCAACACCTGAAAAGCTGCCCAATCCCTTCTAGCAGCCACCAGCGAAATTGTATGCCTGGCAAAAACTTGTGGATTCCATCCTATGTCATCAACCCCATAGCACTGCTTATGGCTCTCATCGGCCAAACCATAACGTAAATTAAACACACCCAACCCCCCATTATGAAATACTCATTAGCATTCGTAATGATACCTTATGCCTCACTTTTGCTAAAGTAAAGCATTGAGGAAACGCCGAATATCATGAAAATCATTAAACGGTATATATGGAATCCCTTGCACTGTAAGGTATTCCCTTAAGCTACCTTTTGCAAACACCATATCGGCCTCACGGGCCGCACACCTATCAGTCGTTCCATCGCCGATGAAGATTATAGTCCGATACTGTGTCTTAAGCTCTCTCAATCGCCTCAATTTACAGTTCCCACAAGGCCCTAATCCACTCTCACATTCATCACTTTCATCGAAAAACACGGCTTCTATATGGCATCCATTAAACTTCAAACGGTTGGCATAGATCTTTATATTAGCGCTATCGATGCCTTCTTTTTTGAAAAAACTCGAAATGGTGTTAATGTAGCCTCCACTCACTACGATAAGCGGAATTCCTTTTTGGCTTATAAACTCACAAAAGTCCTTAAAACCTTCATCCAAGCGCGCATTTTGAAATATGAAGCTCAAAAATTCATGTTCCGTAAGGCGGATTCTTTTAAAATGTTGGAGGGCGCCTTCCTTAACCCCCAGTTTGCCCTGGGCAATCAACTTTTCAATCTCATAACTAGGCTGCCCTCCAAAGGTAAAGTAAATCAAATCATTTGTATCAATATCGGTAATAGTTCCATCGAAATCAGATACTATCGCAGCGTTGCTTAAGTCGTCCAAACGCTTATAGTTGGCTGCCATTTCAACCCTCCAATGCACCTATCAAACATCTCATATTTATTTAATGGCAGTGGCCTGTTTTTTGATTTCCTTAAGCCGTTTCATGACGTCATTGGCTCCCCTGCCAAAATAATCGTGCAAGATCTTGTATTCAGCGTAGAGCCTGTCGTACATCTTGACGTTCTCGGGTATGGGCCTGTATACCGTATCCTTTACCTTCGCCATTACTTTGGCCGCCTCTACTATGGAGTCATAGCCGCCGCGTTCTTTCCCTGCGGCCACCGCACCAAACATCGCAGAGCCAAGAGCAGGCGCCTGAGGAGAACCCGATATCCTTATCTCCCTATTGGTGACATCGGCATAAATCTGCATCATAAATGGGTCTTTCTCTGCAATTCCACCGGCGGCATAAAGCTCGTAGATGGGAATGCCGTGCTCCTCAAATGTCTCGATGATCATCCTGGTTCCGTAAGCAGTGGCCTCTATAAGCGCCCTGTATATCTCTTCGGGCTTTGTGAGAAGGGTACACCCCACAATCACTCCCGTAAGGTCCACATCCACCAGCACAGAGCGATTGCCGTTCCACCAGTCAAGCGCAACAAGGCCGCTCTCTCCAACCGCCAGCTTTTGCGCCTTCTCTGCCAACAGCCGATAAACGCTTATGCCCCTTTCCTTGGCCTCCTGAACATATGCAGCCGGTACGCAGTTCTTGACAAACCATTCAAAATGATCCCCTACACATGACTGACCGGCTTCATAGCCCATATAGCCCGGGATGATTCCATCCTCCACAACGCCACAGATGCCGGGTACCATCTTTTCTTCCTTGCCGAGCAGCATATGGCATGTGGAAGTCCCCATAATCATCAGCATCTTTCCTTCCTCGGTAATGCCAACAGCAGGCACCGCTACATGGGCATCCACATTGCCTACGGCGACGGCCGTACCTGGCTTTAGCCCCGTCAAACGCGCCGCCTTTTCGGTTATCTCCCCGGCTTTGGTGCCTATCGGATATATATCCCTGCTGAGCTTCTCATCTACCACGTTCTCAAGCCTGGGATCCAAGGCCTTGAAGAAATCCTTAGATGGATACCCTTTTTTCTTATGCCATATCGCCTTATAACCAGCGGTACAGCTGTTACGCTTTTCCTGGCCGGTCAGCTGAAGCACTATCCAGTCAGCCGCTTCGATGAATTTCGCAGCCCTCTCGTATATCTCAGGTGCCTCATTTAGTATCTGCCATATCTTAGGAAATAACCACTCGGAGGAGATTTTGCCGCCATACCTCTGCAAAAACTCTTCGCCTCTTTCAGCGGCAATCTGATTGAGTCTATTGGCCTCATCCTGTGCCGCATGATGCTTCCAGAGCTTAACATACGCATGGGGATGTGACTTATACTCTTCATAAAAGCACAGCGGCGTCCCGTCCTTATCGATGGGGAGCATAGTGCATGCGGTAAAATCAATCCCTACCCCAATCACATCTTCATTGGAGACCCCTGCTTCTTTAAGCACCGCTGGGATGGTTTCAGCTAGCACATCGAGATAATCCTGAGGGTGCTGAAGCGCCCAATCGGGCTCCAGCTTTGTCTTCCCGTCGGGCAGGTATTCATCCATAACGCCATGGGGATATTCCTTAACTGCGGTGGCCACTTCCCTGCCGGTGTCCACTTCAACCAGTACCGCCCGCCCGGACTGGGTTCCAAAATCCACCCCTATCGTATACTTCTTACTCATATCATATCTCCTCCCTCTCGCTTACTTTTTTGGCGCTTCCCCTTATAACCAGCCCCGGCTGCATCTTTATGCTGCAATGCTTTTGCTTTCCTTCAATCATATCGATTAAGGCTGTTGCTGCCTGCTGGCCTAATCTTTCCTGGGGATGCGCCACGGTGGTGAGCTTAACCTCGGAAGCCACGGCAAGCTGAGAATCGTCAAAACTGACGAGAGAAATGTCCTCAGGGACGCTTACGTCCATTCCTCTCACTACATCCAGTATCTTAATGGCCATCTGGTCATTGTAGCACACAATGCCGGAACATTGCGGGAGCAAATCAATGAGGCGCTCCATCATGCTGCTTTCAAAGTTTATCGCTTGCTCTGTATCAAACCATAAAACCCTTGAAGGCAGAACCTCAAGCCCGGCCTCCTCATGGGCCTTCTTAAACCCGGCAAACCTGTAATGCCCCTGAATATCGTCTTTCTTAAACACGCCACCAATTCTGGTGTGCCCCAGTTCAATCAGGTGTTTGGTAGCTATATAGCCAGCCCAGACATCATCCTCTACAACGTAAGAACAATCAAAACCCTCATAACAGCCATGAATGAACAAGATGGGAATGTTCTTTTGCTTCAACTCTTGGTACAAATCCAGATTGGGGTTGGGCAAAGCGCTCTTGGTAGGCTCAACTATCAATCCTGCAATGCGGTGATTTTTCAAGTTTTCAAGGCATAACCGTTCCATCTGATGCTGATTATACGTGCAGCTCAGCAGCATGTTGTATCCGTGCTCCAGCAATACGCTGTTAATGCCACGGATTATGGCCGGAAATATATAATCATTGAGATAGGTGGTAATGACCCCTATGGCCTGAATCTTTCCCCGCCTTTCATAGGGGCCACTACCCACAAACGTGCCTTTGCCGTGTATTTTATAAAGCCATCCTTCGTTTACCAACTCCCCAATGGCCTGCCTCACGGTGTGCCTGCTGATGTTAAACTTCTCTGCCAGCTCATTCTCAGAAAAAATTCTGTCACCAAATTTCAACTGTTTCTGCTGTATCGTCTCTATTATATACTCCTTTAAGCACTGATACTTGGGCTTTTGGTTATCTTTAAACAAAGTGCTACACCTGCTCCATCTTTTATTTTATTTGAATGGATTCTCATCCCTGTACAGCATATTGGCCGGCTGGTTGAAGTCCACTTCCTCGATCCCCAGCATCTTCATGGCCGCAAACAATATCTTGCCCACATGTTTGAAGGCAACACCTGTGTGATGCGGGTATCTCTTGGCGATCAAAACGTACCTGTAGAATCTAGCCATTTCTTTTACAGCAAATACTCCGATGCCGCCGAATGATTTGGGATTAACATCTATAACCTCGCCTTCTGCCACATAGCTCCTCAGCTTGCAATCAGCCGTACCCTGCAGCCTGAACAACGTGATGTCCCCTGGCTTTATGGTTCCCTCTAGGGTACCCCTGGTTATATCCGGCTCCTTATCTGGTTCCAGGAGCCTGTGCATGATAAGCTGATATTTCATGGCTCCATCTTTCAAAAGGCACTTGGGCGTATTACCGCAGTGGAATCCCATAAACAGGTCACTTAACTTGTAATCGCCAAACTTATCCCTGTTGTTCTCGTACATGTCCCTGGGAACGGTATTGTTTATGTCAAGAAGGGTTGCCGGCATACCCGTCGCACATGTAATGATGTACTCACTCAAAGCACCGTATATATCCACTTCGCACGACACCGGAATGCCACGGGAAGCCAATCTGGAGTTCACATAGCACGGTACAAACCCAAACTGCGTTTGGAATGCAGGCCAGCACTTGTTGGCAAATATGGCATACTCCGATGCACCGATGTGCTTTTCCATCCAATCCAGCAAGGT
>JAMNZI010000041.1 GCA_023622385.1 Bacillota bacterium
AGGTCAAGGCCTACAAATAGTTTATTCACATTTAACACCTCCTTTCCGTGGGGAGTGATAAGAGTAAGGATATTTGGGATAACCCTAGCAACCAGGATATATAGCAGCCTCGCGATATTAGCTCTTAGCAATACAGGCTTTAGTCTCCTGCTGCCGAGAACCTGTACTACGACAAAGCAGAATTCGAGTTAGAAACGGCAAACTTGGTGTAGGGACCATACTAACTTAAGCAGTCGAGCTGCAAGGGAGGCAAAGCCTGTCCCAGATATCTTTACCAGATAATCATGCTACAGGTTATCCCAAAAGTAAAGAGTTTTTTTGCCGCCTATGGGAGACGGCGCCATATACCACCGTTTGTGATAGGTGAGTATATGGGTAAGGGTTGAAGTGCCATTCAAAAGCTTGCAGCGTACTCTGAATGGAGGATAAGATGTGGTGAGTTAATTACCAGTAAATAACTGGTAAAATAAATGGCCTAAAGGCTAATTGATTTGTCATCTACAAGCACTAGTATACGAGGGAGGTGAATGTGTGAACTCTATCGAAATATTAGAACCCTTGCCTGAATCAAGGATGCGCATTGAAGCAGCGTTGTTTGATTTTGACGGTACTATATCTACGCTTAGACAGGGCTGGGAGTCTGTAATGCGGCCGCTAATGATAGAGATGATAAGCGGGCCGTATCCGCCCGATGATAATATAGTGAAAGAAGTTGAAGAATATATAGACGAATCCACGGGTATTCAGACCATATTCCAGATGCAGTGGTTGGCTGAGGCGGTTAAACGTTATGGTAGAAATCCTGAAGTACATGACCCATGGTGGTACAAGGCTGAATACAATCGCAGGCTCATGGATATGATTAAAGGGCGCATAAAGGCTGTAGAAGAGGGAAAGCAAAAGCCGGAAGAGTACATGATATGCGGGGTTAAGGATTTCTTGGAGGCGCTTTGTGCAAGGGGCATAAAGATTTTTGTAGCAAGCGGAACGGATCATCCTGATGTGGTGCGGGAGGTAAAAGCACTAGGTTTATTTGATTATTTTACTGAGATAGCAGGTGCACCGGTGGGGCAAGCCAGCTGTTCCAAGGAAGCGGTTTTGCGGAGGTTGATAAATGAGCGTGGGCTGAGGGGGCAGCAGCTGCTGGTGGTGGGTGATGGCAAGGTGGAGATAGGGTTGGGTCGAGAGGTAGGAGCGATAACGCTGGGCGCTGCTACCGATGAAGTAAACCGCAGGGGGATTAATGAAGTTAAGCGCAGACGTTTGATAAAGGCTGGCGCGCACGCCATAGTAGGGGATTTTGTGGATTATAAGAATATACTGGAGTGGTTGGGATTATAAAAATGTATCATGGTAGAAGTAGAAAAAATGGATATTTCCGATTAAACTTGTCGTAAGCTTGTTTGAAAATAACTTTTTCTAAGCCAAAGCACCTGTTTTGTAGTATATTTACTACAGTTGGTGCGAACAATATGCGCGTGTAATATAACCGTAACTGAGAAAATGATAGATGAGTTGTCTGGGGTTTATGAGTGAGATGACTTCAATTATATACATTTGAAGACTTTGTGTTAACAAGGTAGGTTAATTTAATATGACTTTAAAAGTGGGGATAGTTGGGAAGAGAGGTTTAAGCACGATAGCCGGGTTTAGATCCATCCCTGATGTTAGAGTAGAGGCACTATGTGACTTAGATGAGGACTTGTTGAAGGAACAAGCGTGTAAATACTCTATACCTAAAACGTATAGGATATTCGAGGATATGCTTGAATCCGATATAGATGCTGTAGTGGTGGCTACACCTATGCAGTATCATGTACCTCAAACCATAGCGGCGCTGGAAGCTGGGAAGCATGTTCTGTGTGAGGTACCAGCAGGAGTCACTATGGATGAGCTATGGTGGCTTATAGAATGTGTGGAGAAGTACAAAAGGGTATATATGCTGGCTGAAAATTATTGCTACATACCTGAAAACCAGCTAATACAATCCATGGTAGAGAAAGGGCTTTTTGGCGATGTGTATTTCGGCGAAGGCGAATATTTGCATGAACTAAAGGCTTGGGCTACATATCCTAATGGCAAGACATCATGGCGTAGGTTTTGGCAGTTGGGCAAAAGGGGCATGTTTTATCCAACTCATAGTTTGGGTCCGGTTATGAAGTGGTTTGGTAATGATCATATAAAATCAGTGATATGTGTGGGTACTGGGTGGCATACTGCACCGGAGTTTAGACAGGAGGATACGTGTATAACGCTATGCCAGATGGAGAGCGGCAAGCTCATAAAGTTGAGATTGGATTGTATATCTGAGCGCCCGCATAATCTTGCATATTATTCGCTGCAAGGTACAAAGGGGTGCTATGAGGCGCCCAGGGGTATGGGTGATGATCATAAGATATGGCTTAAAGGCATGGATGATAGTACAGATAAAGCTCATTGGCGGCCCCTTAAAGAGTTTTATGACTATCTGCCTGAAAGGTATAAGAATATTACCGAAGAGCAGAAATCAGCAGGCCATTGGGGCGGAGATTACTTCCTTGTACAGGATTTTGTAGATGCTATAAGAAATGGAACCAAACCGGCTATTGATGTATATGAGGCGTGCGAGTGGACAGCGGTGGCCTTCCTGTCTGAGCTGTCGGTTATGAATGGAGGTAAAGCTATGGATATGCCTAAATTCCGGCCAAACTTAACGCATCAAGATAAACGGTTGACGTTGTAAAAGGAGCTTTTGTTGTGCTTATTGTAATTTAACAGAATTATATGGAAGTGGCATCAGCTGCATATTTAATGTGATGATATGTAGAGATGAAATGGATATCGTTTCATCGGGAATTCGAAGCTCGCTAATTTATTGGCGATGTAGTTTACACTTACGAATAGGAAGATTACGGCCACATGGGCAGATTATCAAATGCAGCAACGGTTGGTAAAAGGGAGCGGCTATGGGTATAAGGACGTTAATAAGCCATAACGGCATAAAAGAAGGTAGCATTTCCGAGTAAGATAGAGAGGTTAGAGTTTTATGCCTGAGAATATAATGATGAGAAAGATGTTAGACGATGATATTGGAGAGGTATCCTTACCGCCTGGATATATATTAACGCGGCTTGGCTTAAATGATGCTAATGACTTATCGAGTTTATATAATGCTGCTTTTGGATTTGACTTTCAAACGCCGCAATGGACTATAAAAGAGATGCTGAACAATCCTGAAGTAAAGGCGGTATATGGCATAAAATGTGGCGGTAAGCTGGTAGCAACAGCAGCTATACGTGTTGTACCTAAATTGTATGGAGACACGCCGGAATTACACTGGGTGGCGTCGCATCCCGACTATAGAGGTCAAGGGTTGGGCAAGGCTATAGTATTGCATACGCTTCACGAAATGAAGCAAATGGGGTTTAAGGATGTTTTGCTTATAACGCAACCTGAAAGGCTGCCAGCTATAAAATTGTATCTTTCCTTGGGCTTTGTGCCCGAGGTAAAAAACGACGAGGAAAAACAACTTTGGGATGAAATACATAAAAAATTGGGCAATTAATATTAAAATCCGCGGTGCAAAACTTTACACTATGGATTTAAAACCAATCTTCTTTTGTCCGACTACACCTACATAAAACTATAACGAAATGTGGCTGGTGATATCCTCACTCATATATGGTTGAGTACTTTGGAATTTCCGAGAGTACTCAGAGATATCAAAAGGAAGAGATGCGATATGGCGATTGATGTAAAAATATATGACTTGGCCGGTCGATGGTATTTTACTCCTGATGGCGGCAGGACCTGCACGGTGAATGTTCCAGAGGCATTAAATGAGCAAGAGGGTTTTGGGATCTCCGGGATGTATGAAAGGGAAATCGTTATTCCTGATTTAGGAATACCGCAGGTTACAGTTATTGCATTTGAAGCTGTCAACTACGAAGCTACGGTTTTTATTAATGGTGTTCAGGTTTCTAATCCTCATATAGGCGCCTTTACGCCTTTTGAGGTAGATATTACTGAGCACGTAAAACCTGGGTTAAAGTATAATCTGGGGGTATATTACCGCGGGAGAGATTGCTTCGGAAACGATAACGAAGGATATACCTGTGTTAACTTTAAGCCGGCGCCAGGATATCCGGCTCAGGGGATTATCAGAGGAGTCAGTATAAAGGCATACCCGGCAATATATATAAAACAAACATTTATCAAAACTTCTGTAGAGAGAGATGAGCTTGAAGTTGACCTGTGGATTGTAAACAAAACTGAAAATCATCATGAAATAACTATAAAAAACAGTCTGATTTCGTGGAATGTAGTAAATTCTAAAGGATATAAAAAAGAGTGGAATTATCCCAGCATCCCAGATGAAAGGGTGTTAATAGCTCCGGGCGAGATAAAAAAGATAACAATAGGACCTGTAAAATGGGGATTGGGTGAAGAGAGCTATTGGTGGCCCAATGTACCGTATGATCCGGAATACAGAGCGCAATTGCATATTCTTAATACGCGTTTATATGATGAAAGTGGCTGTGAATGGTATAGTTCCAACACCAGGTTTGGTTTTAGGGAGAGTTGTAGCAAAGGTAGTCATTACTACTTGAATGGAATACGTGTAAATTTAAGGGGAGAAAGCTTAAGTGAGTCCAGCATATGTACGGACGCGTTTTCGCCTTATGCGTCTGAAAAGAATTTTGTCGCAGGACTGCAGCAACCTGGGAGACGGGGTAATAATAAAGGCTGGCCTGACACAGTTTCGAATCTTTTACGACTGAATTTCAATGTAATAAGATTTCACGGTGTACCTGCAATGCCGTATCATCTAGATGTTGCTGATGAATTAGGTATTATGGTTATAGATGAATCGGGTATTCAAACTGAACATATCAGACAGAATGCTCCAATAGAAAACTTTACTTGTACAATAAAAGAGTTAATAGAAAGAGATAGAAATCATCCGAGTTTATTTAAATACAGTCTTGCCAACGAAACAAGATTTTCAGATGAAATGAAAATGGCTATTATAAAAACTGCAAGGGAATGTGATCCTACTCGTCCTTTTTCTTTTGATCATGGGGTTGATTTAGGTAGCAATGATGATGAATACCATAACATTGCCAATATTGTCCATTATTTTGAAGGTACTGGTAGGTTGAGTGATTATGTTGAACCGTGCAGTGACCGACCATATGGTCAGGGAGAGTATATATGGCCGGTAGATGTAACCGATATGGGACTGGCTTGGCTTGGAACATCTGTAAGAAATCTTAGATTTATAGGAGCAAGTGATATAAGGCCCTTTGCTTTAGTCAATGCATGGCCTTCATATATTGAGGGTTTGAGCAATAAAAAGATTTTAGAATTAGGTGGGTCTGAAATAGGAGGACCTGGAGGCAAGGAACGACCGTGGACGGATCCAAAAATAGAATTAATACGGAAATCATTTAGTCCTGTAGCGGTATTTGATGGTGATTTTGATGAAGCAAATAAATATTCAAATTTTGAAGGGGATTGGCCTGTAACTGTACCTGTTTATTTACCCGGTCAGGAGGTAGTAAGAAGAATTAGGGTTTTTAATGATGAGTTTAGAGGGAAAACTTTAAATGTAAGATGGGAAGTACGTATAGGGTCAGTAGATGGTCAAGTTATTGATTTTGGTTCAGTAAATTTGGATGTGGATTTTGGAAGTGTAAAGGAATATGAGATACATTTTAAGGCGCCTCAGGTTGAAAAGCCGACGAAAGTATTTCTTGTTTTAACAGTATGGAAATATGGAGTGGAACGATTTAGGGAAAATTTAATATATTTTAATATAGTTCCGCCATCGCAGTTGACTTTGCCGTATTTATCGACATATGAATTTGATCCTATAGGAATGAACCCATCAGGGTGGATAATTAAAGAAGGTGAATGGAAGATATGTAACACTCCTATAAGGAAGAGAGTATATAATCATGCTATTACTGGTAGGGGAATTATTATCACGGGTAATAAAAATTGGGGAAATTACAGTATGTCAGCAGAGTTTTTAATTAAAGGTACAGATGCGAAAGGTGGAGTGATTATTGGTTACAAAGATGAAAATAATTATTCTGTTTTTGAGTTTGAGGCTTCTAAGTTTGCTTTTATTACTGTAAATAATGGTAAGGCTGAGATGTTGTATACAGGTACATACAATTTTTATATAAATGAATGGAATAAGGTGGATATGTATTTAACAGATAAAGATGATGTATGTGTTCTCTTTAATGATAATAAAATTGGGCATATATCAAAAGATAAGTTGATTTACGGTTGTATAGGGTTAAAAATAGACAGTGGAGAAATTGAGTTTGATAATATAAATGTAGCGGAAAAGAGAATTAGTTCAGAACTCCCTTTCTATGATGATTTTAGAACTACAGCAGTCGGGGCTGTACCGATGGGATGGAGATTTTTCCCTAAATCAGGTCAGAGAAGGGGAATTACGATGTATCCCCGTTGGGTTGTACAGCAGCACGGTGGTATACACTATATACAAAATGAGGAGTATTATGATGCCGCTAAGGATTTAATCGCACTCAACGGAAACACTGAATGGAGGAACTATTCAATATCTGCCAGGTTAAAATTCTCTTATGTCAGGGGTATTTTTAAGACCCCCAATACATATAACTATTGCGCTGCAGGTATATTAGGAAGGGTACAAGATGAAAATCATTATTACAGGTTTGAGCTATACTGCGGACATTCTTACAGGCTTTTAAAAGTGGATGGAGATAATATTGAAGTATTAGGGGCTGGTGAATTTATCTATGAACGAGATAAGTGGTATCATCTGCGCATTAATTTTGTCGGAGATTCTATTCATATTTTCATTGATGGAAAGTGGAAAGGTGCATTTTTGGATACGTCATACAGAACAGGCGGAATTGGTTTATATATAGGAGGACAAGGCAATATATGTGCAATTACTGACGTGAGGGCAGAGGAAATCAAAATTTAAACTATGTCAAATCATTAACTTAAGCAGGAAAGGGGAATTGGAGATGGTTGCCCTACATAATCCAACTGATAGCAAAGATGGCTGGTATCCTGTTTATAGGTTGGAGGATATGAAGGATGACTCATTTATTGAGGAGTGGCTGGTGTTAGGGCCATTTATTATGGAAACTGGTGGGGCATTTGAAAAAGAATACTTGTATGAGAGGGAAAAGATACTCAATGTTGATTATCTTGAAGATGTAGGTGGGGAGGCTATAATACGGCCCTATGAAGGATTGCGGTGTCCTAACAGATTTTTTGGGCCCGATACACTTACTTGGGAGAAGGCACAGACCCTACGGAACAGATTATCGTTTGTGGACAAAACGGGAGAAGCTTTATATCATACAATACAGCGAAATGCTGTTTGGTATGCTGCGTTTTACCTGGAATGTGAAAAAGAAACAGGGGCATTCCTTAGGTTTGAGCATTCGGGGATTAGGATATTTGTAAATGGAGAGATGATATTTGATCAGCCTTATGGAAGAACTAAAGGGCTGTCTACAGGGGGTTCTTCCGTACTTGTTAATTTGAAAAAGGGTCTTAACTTAATTATGGCTAAAGTTAGACCTGGATTTATTGCTGACGGGATAGATTTTGAAATTTCTAATTTCAGAATTACGCCAGTAGCTCTCAATATCAAAGGTATAAGTGTTTCCATACCTGAAAAATCAGGGCTCTTTTTCGGACCTGTAAGTTCTCCAAGGCAGGTTTTTACTGTTTTGGCGGGTAGTCGAGAAGGCAAGAAAACTTCCTGTTTTATAGGATTGAGGGAAGCAGATACTAACTATGATCAAAGTATTGAGATTAAAGATTTAAGGCCCGGTGATGTTTGCGTAATAAGGCTTGGACTTCCTGCGACAGATACAAGAAGAAATGCTTTGGCAGAATTGTATGTTAAGGATGATATAGAAGAAGTTTCAACAAAATTTGAGTTACAGGTTGATGCCTTTACTGGGGATCAAGGACAAGAATTTGTCTTTAGTGAATTTCATTTTGATACTACTTATCATGAGGAACAGAGGGTTTATGCCTTTGGAGCATTTGATATATGCAGGAATTATATGCGGCAATTTCGCAAGGACCCGAATTTTAAAGGTATCCTGTCGGAAATTGACTATTTGCATCCTTACTATAGTATCTTTGTTGAAGACCGGAAACTACTCAGAGAAGTTTTTATGGAGGGAAGGGCTGAACCAGACAGCTTCTATAACCAACCAAATGAAATGTCTGTTTCCGAAGAAGGATTGGTCAGAAACCTGGTATATGGACAATTATACCATGAAAATGTGCTTGGTCGCCGGTGTATTATATACAGCCCTGGTGATGTGTTTGGTCATCCGGCACAGCTGTCCCAGCTGGCTGCCAAAGGTGGCTGTAGCGGTGTGGCTTGGGACAAATATATCCTTGGGCTTCCTCCACTTTTCAGACACGTTTCTCCTGATGGGAGTGCTTTAGTGCATAGGCGTGGAAGAGTGACACGTCATGAGGCCCGTATGATGGGATTTTCATCCAGTATAGGAGTGGCAGATAAAGGGGCACCATCAGATTGGTTGAACCAGCTGGTGCCGGCTAAGAAACTGGCCGTACCCAGTGAGTTTCATGATGCAATTATTAGGGAGGAGAAAGCGATAATTGAGTCAAA
>JAMNZI010000007.1 GCA_023622385.1 Bacillota bacterium
GGCGAGATTTCCTATGCGCTGGGGATCGGGCTTAAGGATATAACAGTACCCTATCTTGTTGAAAACAGGCGGAACAGCAAGGAAGCGTGGATAGCCGTTGCAAGACAGTTGCAGGACATGGGCAAGAGAATTAAAGAGGCTGGCCTCAACCTGCACTACCACAACCACGCCTTTGAGTTCGAAAAGTTTGATGGCAAGTATGGGCTGGACATCCTAATTGATAACACCGATGCCGATGTGGTCAAGCTTGAGGTGGACACGTTCTGGGTTCAATATGCGGGCGTCGACCCTGTTGATTATTTGAAGGGCTTATCGGGCCGCGTTACCATGGTGCATCTCAAAGATATGATCAAGGGCCAGGAACCGCCCTTTGCTGAGGTGGGAGAGGGCTGCATCGACATCTCCGGCATCATAAGGGTCTCCAGGGAAATAGGGGTTCAATGGGGAATAGTTGAGCAGGATGTGTGCCAAAGGCCGCCGTTGGAGAGCGTTAAGCTGAGCATAGATAATCTTAAGAATATGGGTGTAATTTAAAAGGGATGCAGCCGGTGGCGGTAGATGTAATACTGGGGATTCAAAGATGAGAGGCATCTGGCGTTATGCAAAATGCGATGTGCAAGAGAAAGAGATATTTTCCGGTGTAAGGGGCGGTTACTTTGTTGTAAGAAGCCTTTCGGCGGATAAGGTATACAGCGGGTTAAAACTTGCAGAGGGGTAAAAAACTCTGGTGTCAGAAAGGGAGGAAAGGCGCAAGAGACTCCCTCTTGAAGAAGAGAGGGTCTCTTGCGTTCGTACATGATGAATAGGGAATACTGCACCATCAAGCAAAGAGCTCGGCATGAAATCGTGATACAGAAATCCAGATTCATAGGGGATGCGTTCTATGTAAGTTCAGAGGATGAGGCCCTTGAAAGGCTTCAAGATGTAAAGGCCGAGTTTCCTGATGCCACTCATCACTGTTATGCCTATATAGTAGGACAGGAAGCTTTGGTTCAACGGTTTAACGATGATGGCGAGCCCGGCGGCACTGCCGGGATGCCTATACTGCAGGTGATACAAAACAGGGAACTCAAAAATGTATTGGTGGTGGTAACGCGCTATTTTGGCGGTATAAAGCTTGGTGCCAATGGCCTGGTCAGAGCTTATTCTAGAGCGGCTGCTGAGGTCTTGGATAGGGCCGAAACAAGGCGCATGGTATTGAGTCCTAAGGGCATTATATATTTAGATTATGCTTACATAGGCCAAGTGGAGTATTTTTTGCGCCAGAAAGGCGTATACGTTGTTGGAGTGGAATACAGCGACAAAGTCACCATGGAGGTTATCGCTCCTATGGACTGGGGCGAGTTTTGCGGAATGCTGAGGGAGATGTGTGGAGGAAATGTTGAATTTAGTGAAAAGCCGCCTGTCTTCCATTCATGGGAATAAGTGAGGGTGAAAAGGTTAAGGCGAAGCATTAGCGATTGAAGAAAAAAGGAATTTATTGTCTGAACAATGGGCTGTCGATTGTACCCATTATACTAGATGATAGACAAAAGGGGTGACATTTTCATATGCTTAAATGGCTTAAAGAGGCTGTGCTCGAGGCCAATTTGGAGCTGCCCCGGCGAGGCCTGGTTATATATACCTGGGGCAATGTCAGCGGGATATCCAGGGAAGAGGGCTTGGTGGTCATAAAGCCAAGCGGTGTCCCTTATGAGGAGTTAAAGCTGGAAGACCTGGTTGTGGTGGACCTCGATGGCAATCAAGTGGAGGGAAAGCTCAGGCCTTCATCTGATACCCCGACCCATCTGGTGCTGTATCGGGCCTTCCCCGAAATTGGAGGTGTGGTACATACCCACTCGTCGTGGGCTACCAGCTGGGCACAGGCGGGAAGAGGCATTCCTGCGCTGGGCACCACCCATGCCGACTATTTTTACGGAGAGATACCCTGTACCCGTGACATGACGGCTGAAGAGATACAGGGGGACTATGAGGCCGAAACCGGAAATGTCATAGTCGAAACGTTTAGGGCAAGGGGGATAAACCCCATGCATGTGCCGGGCGTACTGGTTAAAAGCCACGGGCCTTTCAGCTGGGGAAAAGACCCTCATGAGGCGGTTTACAATGCCGTGGTGATGGAAGAGGTGGCAAAGATTGCTTTCCACACGTTTGCTCTATCGCCCAACGTCAAGGCCATTGATCAGGTGCTACTCGATAAACATTTTTTGCGCAAACATGGTCCCAATGCCTATTATGGGCAGAAGTAGGCCTAATGTTTTAAAGTCAAGGATATGTGGTTTACTTAATGCTGCCGACGGTATTTTGGGAAGAAGAGCTTTGCATTTGTAAGATGTCTTTACTTTTAAAGCATGCAAAAAATAATACAACAAAACTTTTTGAGGAGGAAGGATGGTTGTATGAAGTTTACAAACGGTTACTGGCTGATGAGAGAAGGACTTAAGGCTTTTTTCCCTGCAGAGGTAAACGATGTGGAAATAAAGGACAATTCCCTTATAGTATATGCTCCATGCAGGCATATAAGGCATAGGGGCGATACCCTGAATTGCCTGCTATTTACAGTGGAATTCAGCTCGCCTATGGAGGATGTCATTAGGGTAAGAATATGCCATCACAAGGGAAAGATTGAAAAGCCGCCGTTTTTCAACATCAACGAAAAGCGCGATGTAAAGGTCGAGATCGTGGATAGTGACGAATACGCCTCGCTCATTTCGGGACAGCTTAAGGTACGGGTGAGAAAGCAGGGCGACTGGCGGGTGGAGTTTCTGGGGCGAGACGATGAGCTGCTCACCGAGAGCAGTTTCAGGAATATGGGCTATATAGTCATGGACAGCGGTGAGACATACGTACACGAGCAGCTGCTGCTCAAAGTCGGGGAATGCGTGTATGGGCTGGGTGAGCGGTTTACTCCTTTTGTAAAGAATGGACAGACGGTGGATATGTGGAACGAGGACGGGGGTACCAGCAGCGAGATAGCCTACAAAAACGTTCCATTTTATATGACCAATCAGGGGTACGGGGTGTTTGTCAACCATCCCGAGAAGGTGTCGTTTGAAATAGCTTCCGAGAAGGTAAGCCGTGTGCAGTTCAGCGTGCCGGGCGAATACCTTGAATATTTCATAATCTATGGACCAGATCCTAAAAAGGTGCTTGAGAAGTATACCGATCTTACCGGGAAACCGGCTCTTCCTCCGGCCTGGTCTTTTGGGCTATGGCTTACTACCTCCTTTACTACCAGTTATGATGAAAAGACGGTCAACAGCTTTATTGACGGTATGGCTGAAAGGGATATCCCCCTCCATGTATTTCACTTTGACTGCTTCTGGATGAAGGAATTTCATTGGTGCAATTTTGAATGGGATGAGAGGGTATTCCCCGATCCGGAGGGTATGCTACGAAGGTTGAAAGAGAAGGGACTTAAGATATGCGTGTGGATCAACCCATATATTGCCCAGCGTTCCAAGCTGTTTGAAGAAGGCATGAAGCACGGCTATTTAGTTAAGAAGCCCAATGGAGATGTGTGGCAGTGGGATATGTGGCAAGCCGGCATGGCGTTGGTGGATTTTACCAATCCTGAGGCACGGGAATGGTTTAAGTCTAAATTAAGACGGTTGCTGGATATTGGCGTGGATGCGTTTAAGACCGATTTTGGTGAGAGGATACCTACCGATGTGGTGTACTACGATGGCTCAGATCCAGTAAAGATGCACAACTATTATACTTATTTATACAACAAGACGGTGTTTGAGGTGCTGGAGGAGAAGTACGGCAAAGGCGGAGCGTGCCTGTTTGCGAGGTCGGCTACGGCAGGGAGCCAGCAGTTCCCGGTTCATTGGGGAGGCGATTGTACGGCCAGCTATGAGTCAATGGCCGAGACTTTAAGGGGAGGCCTGTCCCTTGGGATGTCGGGTTTTGGTTTTTGGAGCCATGACATAAGCGGTTTTGAACACACCGCTACGCCTGACCTGTACAAGAGGTGGGCTGCTTTCGGCCTTCTATCCTCTCACAGCCGCTTGCACGGCAGCGGCTCTTATAGAGTGCCCTGGCTGTTTGATGAAGAAGCGGTAGATGTAGTCAGGCACTTTACAAAGCTGAAATGCAGGCTCATGCCTTACCTTTACGCTGCAGCCTGCGAGGCTTCCCAGAAGGGGATACCCATGTTGAGAAGCATGCTGCTTGAGTTCCCGGATGACCCCACGTGCAGCTATCTTGACCTGCAATACATGCTTGGTGAAGCTTTGCTGGTGGCTCCCATATTCAACGATAAGGGCATAGCCAAGTATTACCTCCCGGAGGGGCGGTGGACTCACTTCCTAGACGGGCGGGTAATGGATGGAGGACGATGGATAAAGGAAAAATACGATTACATGAGCTTACCTCTATGGGTAAGGCCCAATTCCATAGTAGCGGTTGGCGCTGTTGATACAAAGCCCGATTATGATTATGCCCGCGATGTAACCTTCCATATATTCCAGCTGGATGATGGCAGCGTTGTGGAGGCACAGGTTCCCAACATTCACGGTCAAATCGAAATGCGCGTGCGGGCCGAAAGAAAAGGAGATATCATTACCGTTATGGTAGATAATCCTGCTAAGCAGTGGAACGTAATGTTGCGCAACGTCACGCCAGTGGAGGTTATAAAGGGGATGAAACTATCTCAAGATTCATTGGGGACCTGCATTAAAGCTGAGGAAGGAAGTGCCCAAATAAAAGTGCGGGTATGATATAGGTTTTGTCATACCTGAATCGCATAGATGTATAAAAGATAAGGGGCGTTTATCAGCTCCTTATCTTTTTATTTTGTATTTGTCCTGGATCCTTACTCCCAATACCAGGGTTGGCGATTAAGCGGTGTTCAATTTTTCATGTTATGGCAAGATTGTGGTGACGGCATTCCATATTAAAAATGGAGTAGAAAAGCTGTACGGGGGATGAGAGGATTGTTGGAGAGGTGAAAAGGCGAAAGGCAATCAGCAGCCATAAGCCGAAAGCGCCTTGTATTCCGGACATGGATATCCTGCAGCCGGGGAACAGTAGCTTACTGTATTTAATCCTCCAATTGATGGGCCAATATGATGGCTTTTGCCAGATCGTATAAGGGGGTACCGGTGTCCATGCTCCGTTTTTGCAGCAGCCTGTAAGCCTGGCTTTCTGCCAGGCCGTATTTTTCCATGATGATGCCTTTGGCTTTTTCAATAAGCTTTCGCTCTTCCAGCTGAGCTTTGAGCTTTTTTATTTCTTCTTTGAGGTTCGTTATTTTGCGGTAGCTCAAAAGCGAGAGCTGGATAGTCTGCATAAGCCCCGATTTGGTCAAGGGGCGCTGGAGAAATATAATCCCGCTGTTTGAATCGTTCCAGAGATCCATTGTATTGGAGTTAGTTATTACGATGACGGGGGCGATATTCTCCTGCTCTGCAATCTCTGCAATCTGTATGCCATTGATGGCAGGTAGGTCGGCATCTGCAATAATTAGGTCAGGATGCAAGGTTTTTATGCGCCGTAAGGCCGATGCCCCGTCGGTTGATTCGTCTATAACGGTGAAGCCTTGCCGGGTTAAGAATGCTTTGATTCTTTTCATCTCCTCTATTTGGTTTAGAGCAAGGCATATTCTAATCCCATTCATGTGTCCTTCCCCTCGCAAAAGCTATTTTTTCTCATCTATTATACAGTTACTGCACAAAATTTGCAATAAATAGACGGGTGTTTTGCAATATAAATCAAAATATATGGATATTAAAAATATTTATGGGGTTTTTAACGAATGCTAATTACACATGGATGCAAGATTGTGTTATAGATATTGCAAAAGCGGTGCTGCATTGTTATATTTTAGCGATTGTAATGTAACGGAATACAGCTTGTACCGAGAATAGCTCCATTTATAAGCGACAGACACTTCGGAGTGGGGGCAGATGGGATAGTGCTCATCATGATCTCGGAAGTTGCTGATTTCAAGATGATGATATTCAATTCCGAGGGTTCAGAAGCCGAAATGTGCGGTAATGCCATTAGGTGCGTTGGCAAATACGTGTATGACAGCGGATTGATGTCAAAGGCTGATGTAAGCATAGAGGCTTTGGCCGGCATTAAATTGCTCTACATAAAAGTGAGAGATGGCGTAGTTGAACTGGTAAAGGTGGATATGGGCTGCCCTATACTTGGCCCTAAAAGGATACCGGTAATAACCGGTCAAACTGCTTTTATTTCTCAACCGGTGCATTTACAGGCTAAAAAAATTTTTGTTGACATTTTTAGCATTTTATTATATATTACCTACGTTGTGCAATGGCGCGCAGCGTTAATGTGTTTATGAAGGCGTACTCAACGGCGAGTACAACCGTCTGTTGGGTGCGCCTTTTTGTTTTGGCAGAATTTAACTTTAAAGGAGAGTGATTGTATGGCAAGATACAGCAAAGAGGATATTTTAAGGTTGGTCAAGGAACTGGATGTAAAATTCATACGCCTCCAGTTTACCGACATTTTGGGGACTTTAAAGAATGTGGCAATTACATCCGAACAGATTGAGAAAGCGCTGAACAACAAGTGTATGTTTGACGGCTCATCCATTGAGGGTTTTGTCAGGATTGAAGAGTCGGACATGTACCTGGCACCCGATCCAAATAGTTTTACGATATTTCCGTGGCGTCCGCAGCCCGGTAGGGTGGCAAGGCTGATATGCGATGTGCTCAATCCCGATGGTACTCCTTTTAGCGGAGATCCTAGATATGTATTAAAGCGAGCTTTAAAAAAAGCCGCTGATATGGGATATGATAAATTCAACGTAGGTCCTGAGTGCGAGTTTTTCCTGTTTTTGACAGATAGCGAGGGAAAGCCTACCATTAAAACTCACGACAACGCCAGCTATTTCGACCTTGGCCCTGTGGATCTAGGTGAGGATGCACGGAGGAATATATGCCTTGCCCTTGAGGAGATGGGCTTTGAGATAGAGGCCTCACATCACGAGGTGGCGCCCGGCCAGCACGAGATTGATTTTAAATACCAGGATGCCCTTACCACCGCAGATAACGTGATGACCTTTAAGATGGTTGTAAAGACCATGGCTCAAAGGAATGGCCTGCATGCCACTTTCATGCCCAAGCCTATATTCGGCGTCAACGGTTCTGGCATGCATACCAATGTTTCGTTGTATAGAGATGGAAAGAATGCCTTTTACGACGAAAACGATCCCCTTCAGTTGAGCCAGGAGGCTTACTGGTTCATAGGCGGTATAATGAAACACATAAAGGCAATCACTGCCATCACCAATCCCCTGGTAAATTCGTATAAGCGTTTGGTACCCGATTATGAAGCGCCTGTGTACATCGCATGGTCTGCTAGAAACAGAAGCCCGCTTATAAGAATTCCTGCAGTCAGGGGTGAAGCCACGCGCATGGAGCTCAGATCTCCCGATCCGTCCTGTAATCCGTATTTGGCGTTTGCTGTTATATTATCTGCCGGGCTTGACGGTATAAAGAATAGGATTCAACCTCCACCGCCGATGGATAAAAACATATTCAGGATGAGCTGTGAGGAAAGGATGAAGGAAGGTATCGATTCATTGCCGGCTAGTTTGGAAGAGGCCATCGATGAGATGGAAAAAAGCGAACTGATAAGGGAAACCCTTGGGGAACATGTCTTTACTAAGTACATCGAAGCCAAGCGCAAGGAATGGGAAGACTATAGGACGAAAATCACCCCATGGGAGATTGAGCATTATTTGACCAAATATTAAGGGATGGATTAAAATTAATTTAAAGGTATAACCTTATAAAGGTGGGCTTGCGATGGATATAAATCTGGAGCTCTACAGGATTTTTTATCACGTTGTGAAAGCGGGTAGCATATCCAAAGCTTCTCAAGAGCTGTTTATATCCCAGCCTGCTGTCAGCCAAGCCATAAAAAAGCTGGAGAGCAGGCTAGGGGGTCAGCTCTTTGTGCGTGCCCCCAAAGGCATTACGTTGACTCCAGAGGGCGAGGTGCTGTTTAAGTATATCGAACAGGGCTACAACATGATCATGCTGGCAGAGAGCAAGTTCATGGAGGCCATAAATCTGGACATTGGTAGCATACGCATCGGCGCCAACGACATGACGCTGAAATATTTCCTGCTACCATATCTTGAGGAATTTCACAAACTGTATCCCAAGGTGAAGATGATGGTGACCAACAGGCCTTCGCCTGAGACGGTGGAATTTTTGAAGAAGGGTGCTATCGATTTCGGTGTGGTGAGCCTTCCGCTATCGGATGATGATTCGCTAGAGGTGTTTGAAGCTATGGAGATACAGGATTGCTTCGTAGCCAATGAGCGCTTTGGACATCTTGCCGGGCGGGAGGTCTCGATTAGTGAGCTTGTAGAGTATCCCATCATTATGTTAGAGAAAAACACCAGCACAAGGCGATATATTGATGAATATCTTTTGCGACATTCGGTGAAGCTCACTCCCGAGTTTGAGCTTGCTACCAGCGATTTGATAGTAGAGTTTGCTTGCAGAGGTCTGGGTATATCCTGCGTGGTGAGGAACTTTGCGGAGGAATATATAAAAACGGGTAGGTTATTTGAAATTAACCTAAAGGAAAAGATTCCACCGAGACATTTTGGCATAATAAAGCTTCGCAATGTTCCACTCACTGCCGCCGCTAAAAAGTTTATGGAGCTTATACACGGCAAATAAACAAAACGCTGTGTTGATAATGATAACGAAAAGGCAGTGTTGCTATCAATAGAGAGACATGCTGATAAAAGGCTGTACAGTTATGATTGCTTTACGGTACAGCCTTTATTTCTGTTTGTTAGCTTAAATTCAAGTCAACCTTGACGGAATATGAGATATTGAAATTTGGATTTCAAGAAAGTTAGAAAAGGCAAACCTGGTGTAGGGACCACACTTTGTTGAGCAGTCGAGCTGCAAGGGGGACAAAAGCCTGTCCCAGATATCTTTACCAGATAATCATGCTACAGGTTATCCCAAATGTAAAGAGTTTTTATGCCGCCTATGGGAGACGGCGCCATATACCACCGTTTGTGATAGGTGAGTATATGGGTAAGGTTTGAAGTGCCATTCAAAAGCTTGCAGCGAGCTTTGAATGGAGGGTAAGATATGGTGAGTTAATTACCAGTAAATAACTGGCAAAATTAATGAGCTAAAGGCTAATTGATTTGTTGTTTACAAACACTATTATACGAGGGGGTTGATGCTAAAAATTTATAAAGAAAATAGCGATGCCGGTGAGCCAGATATTTTCAATAATATTAACATGCGCTCGCTTCTGCTTGAGGCAAAATGTATTAAAGAATAAATAAAGAAGAAGGGGATCATATAAAAAGTCTTGTGCATATAGCGATTATTTGAATTGTAGCGCTGTTTCTCTTCATAATAATTTTTTATTTGCTCATTTATTCACACATAACTGATGAAGGCTTTAGCGTTTTGAGATATTATTTGAAGTAAAGATCCCTGGAGGCACGGTATGGAAAAAATTGTGCAATATTTCTGACGGTCCGTCAAATTGGTAATATTGTAATCATATAACCTCCTGCTATTAAGCTCATCAAATTAGCCGTGATAACATACAGGACAGTACGCAAGCGATGCTCTTTTATAATGAATAAAAAAGCATATATTTCGGCTATAAATACCAATACTTCGGCGAATACAAGGCTAAATATCAAATAGCTTTCTATAGGAACAAGTCCGTTAATCCAAATATTCAATATTCCTTGAGTTATTACGTTTATTATAAGAAAGGCAGCCCAATGGCTTTTACTCCTAAACCCAAACAAATAGAAAATGATGGCTTCTATTATCAACGTCAAAGCCAAGCGCGTTGAAATTAGCAAGATTGACCTTGACAGCAGCTTACCACGCGTTAATGTTCTGTTTTTCAAGTTCAATGTATAAATGTTATTGTATGATCTGAGAGGCTTTTCTATAGCGATTTCGTAGCTGTCCTTCCCCGTAGTAATTTTAAAGACGTAGTCGCCAACACCTCTTAAGTGGCGGGAGTAGAAAGTATAATATCTCTCCATAGCCTTATCGACCTTATTAGCTTTTACATATGTATCGACTGTTTTGATGCTGATCTCTAAATCAGGTGGCGGATTTGAGACGATGATCAAAATGGATGGGGGTTCGGCAGCGTTGGCATAACATATAGACCTAAAAGGTACGAACAGTGATATTAACAGCATTATAATCAGTGCCCTCTTTTTTGCTTTGGTCATAAAAACTCCTTCTTTCTGTATTATTTCCTTAAGATAAAAGAATTTGACTTTGCTGCAAGCTAAACTTTCATAAATGCAATTTGATACGGTGAAATTCAGCCGTTTATCTTTACTCGGAAATTTGGGGTTCGGTTTTTGGTATGAAAAGCCGGATGGAATCTGCTCAAATCCATAAGCCGATTATATCACAAAACTCCGTGTTACTCTAGGGCTTTCTGCTTTTATTTCTACGAAATAGGAATTATTTTGATAATGGGTGCATCGTCGACCTCCATTTTAGCAAAGGCAAGAAAGATTTAAGTATCTTTACGAATGCTTTGGAGAAAGAAGATCTTGGAAGGATTTTTTGAAATAATATAGAAATTATTATATGTATTACTATATTTTTTATTTTTTAAAAGGATCGGAGGATGAATAAAGTGAATATCTATATAATGGTGGATGCTGAGGGGATTAGTGGCATTTTTGATTCCCAACAGGTGATGGCATCGGGCAACCGGTATAGCGAAGGGCAGGAACTGATGGTGCAGGACATAAATGCGTGCGTTGAGGCCTGCAAGGAGGCAGGGGTACAAAAAATCTATGTAAGAGATTGCCATGGAAGTGGGGCAAATGTCATATGGAGCAAGCTTTCAAGCCTTGCGGACTATTATATAATCGGTTACACCGGTCAAGATCGCTTTCCAGGGCTGGATGAATGCGACGGCGTAATCCTGCTGGGGTATCACTCAATGGCTGGGACCACCGGTGGCATACTTGAACACACTATGAGCTCGGCGGCTATACAAAATTACTGGGTTAACGGTCAAAAGGTAGGAGAGATTGCCATTGATGCTGCTATCGTGGGAGAACGCGGCAAACCCGTCATAATGGTTTCAGGAGATGATAAAGCTTGTTGAGAAGCCGAAGCGTTTTTACCAGGAGTGGTAACTGCCGAAGTTAAAAAGGGTATCACGTGGAAAGGTGGAATGTTGCTGCCGCCACAAAAAGCCTATGCCCTTATCAAACAAAAAACAAAAGAGGCAATTTTGAAATTGCCTCTTTTAAAGCCATTTACATTTGAAAGGCCAGTAAGGTTACGAGTAGAGCTCGTAGAGAGAGGTATCTTACCGCTTCAGTACTCCAAACCATATATGAAAATCATTGATGGCAGGACTTATGAGGTTGAGGGTTCCAGCATGGAAGAGGCGCTGTTTAGGCTTTAACCCTCTAATTTTTTTATCAAAAGCTCGTTTAAGAGCTGCGGATTGGCTTTGCCTTTGGTGGCTTTCATGGCCTGGCCTACCAGGAAGCCAATGGCTTTTTTCTTGCCCTTTTTGTAGTCGGCTACCGAATTGGGATTTTCCTGGATTACCTTTTCGACCACTTGGAGGAGGAGCGATTCATCGTTTAAAACCTCCAGGCCATGCTCTTTGACTATAGCCTCGGGGTCTTTGCCGGTGTTAAACATCTCTTCAAATACCTTTTTGGCTGTGGGGCCGTTTATCACTCCCTTGTCCAATAAGGCTACCAGCTTTGCCAGATAGGTAGGCGGGAATGGAACCTGGGATACCTCGAGATTTCTCTCGTTTAGTATTCGCAGCATATCTCCCATTACCCAGTTGCTGACCGCTTTGATGTTCTCGCTCGCCCTTGCTGCTTCTTCGAAGAAATCGGATAGCTCCTTCGAAGAAGTCAATACCCCCGCGTCATATTCCGGCAATCCGTATTCCGATATATATCTCTGCTTTCTGGCGTCTGGCAGTTCGGGCAGCTCATTTTTGAGCCTCTGGATGAGCTCTTCTTTAATGATCAAAGGAGGTAGGTCGGGTTCGGGGAAATACCTGTAGTCCTGGGCGTTCTCCTTGCTTCTCATCGGATAGCTTTCTCCCTTAGCATCATCCCAGCGCCTGGTTTCCCTCTGTATTGTCCCGCCCGACTTTACCACTTGTATCTGACGGGCGACTTCGGCTTCTATGGCTCTATAGACTGCGCGGAAGGAGTTTAGATTTTTCATCTCTGTCCTTTCCCATAGTTCGTTGGAACCTTTAGGACGGATAGAGACATTCACGTCTGCCCGCAGCGACCCTTCCTCCATCTTGCAGTCGGAAACCCCGATGAATTGCAGTATGGCCTTGAGCTTCTCAAGGTAGGCTCTGGCTTCGGCGGCTGAGGATATGTCGGGTTCGCTCACTATCTCGATGAGCGGTACTCCCGTACGGTTGTAATCTACATAGGAGTTGTGGCCGTATTCGCTGTGCACCAACTTGCCAGCGTCTTCTTCCAGGTGGATCCTATTTATGCGTATTTTCTTCTTTCCGTTTTCGGTTTCGATTTCTACATACCCATTTTTGCATAGCGGCAGGTCGTACTGGGATATCTGATACCCCTTTGGCAGGTCGGGATAGAAATAGTTTTTGCGGTCCTGCTTAGTAAAATTGGATATGGTGCAGTTTGTAGCTAGCCCGGCCTTTATGGTATATTCCACTGCTTTACGGTTCAATGCCGGCAGGGTTCCCGGCATGCCGATGCATACCGGGCAGCAGTGGGTATTGGGCTGGCCTCCAAACTCTGTGGTGCAGGAGCAAAATATCTTCGATTTGGTGGATAGTTCGGCATGTACTTCCAGGCCTATGACTGCTTCGTATTCCATTCGCTTTCACCTCTATCACAGGTAATTTTGAGCATATACAAAATGCGCGATTAGGAAGTTCAAGACTAAATTGTCTGCTTTAAGGCTGAATGTGTGCAGTTTTATTCATCTAAGCTGGGCTTGGCTTTATGAAAGTCGGTATTCTGTTCAAAGGTATACGCAGCCCTTATGAGGGTGGGCTCGTCAAATCGGTTTGCGATGATTTGAAGCCCTATGGGCAGGAAGCTGCTGTCAAATCCGCACGAGATTGATATGGCAGGAAGCCCAGCGATATTGACGGGAACGGTGAATATATCCTCCATATACATTTGAACGGGGTCGTTTATCTTCTCGCCTATCTTGTAAGCCGTTGTGGGAGCTACAGGGCCTATGATGATGTCATATTTCTCGAAGATTTTGTTAAACTGGCGGATTATGAGGGCTCTGGCTTTGAGGGCCTTTTTGTAGTAGGCGTCATAATATCCCGAACTCAATACATAGGTGCCCAGCAGTATCCTGCGCTTTACTTCGGTACCGAATCCCTCGCTCCTCGACCGCATGCAAAAGTCCAGCATGTCCTTGGGGTTGGCAGCCCTGTATCCGAATTTTACGCCGTCATATCTGGCCAGGTTGGAGCTGGCTTCCGCAAGGGCTATTATGTAATATGTAGGTACCACATACTCCATGCTGGGGATTGATATCTCCTCGCACTCTGCTCCCAGGTTGGAAAACACTTTGGCGGCGTTGAGCACAGCGTCCCTTACGTCCTTTTGCACGTTATCAGCGATGAATTCGCGGGGTATGCCGATCTTCATACCCTTAACGTCGTTGATCAACGCTTTTGTATAGTCGGGATGTTGCCTCCTTGAAGAGGTCAAATCCATTGGGTCATGGCCCGCTATGGCGTTTAAAACCAGCGCGCAGTCGGTTACCGTTTTGGTTAGGGGCCCGATTTGGTCAAATGAAGATGCATATGCTACCAGGCCGAACCTCGAGACCAGGCCGTAGGTCGGTTTTAAACCGACGCAGCCGCAAAACGAGGCTGGCTGTCTTATGGAACCGCCGGTGTCCGAACCAAGAGCGTATATGGCTTCCCCTGCGGCTACTGCTGCCGCTGAACCACCGCTTGATCCGCCCGGCACCCTTTGGGTATCCCAGGGATTTTTTGTCTTTTTAAAGTAAGAGCTTTCTGTGGAGCTCCCCATGGCAAACTCGTCCATGTTGAGCTTGCCGAGCACCACTGCCCCGTTGTCGTAAAGCTTTTTAACCACATGGGCATCGTAAGGCGGTACGAAATTGCCCAGCATTTTGGAAGCGCAGGTAGTGGGTATTCCCTTGGTACATATGTTATCCTTAATAGCCATGGGTATGCCCGCCAGGGGGGAGTTTAAAACGCCCTCATCAATCATCTTTTGGACGCTTTCAGCTCGTTCCATGGCGTGCTTTTGGGTGACGGTTATATAGCATTCCAGATTTGAATCTAGCCTGTCAATCCTGTCCAGCATGTATCTGGTGAGTTCCGGCACGCTAACCTCTTTTTTGCTTATCAATTCATGAAGCTGAGTTATGGTGTATTCATGAAGTTTCACGAATTTCCCTCCGTTCTGTCAAGTGTTAAATGATTGTAGTTTTCCATAATCTTTTAGATCTCGCTTTTAGGCCTTGTCCGGCTTCCGGGCTTAAAAAATACTGAAAAAGTCTAAAGGTGATTTTTCTAAATTCTAGAGATCATTCGACCACCCGTGGCACGGTGAAATATTCCGAGTCCTTTTCCTCTTCGGGGTGCAAGAGTTCTCTCCTGTCATAGGACTTGCCTATCACATCATCACGCAAGGCCTTGTCGAATACGTCTTCATCCACGCTTAAAAATTCCATAGCATCTATATTGGATGTATCAAGTTCTTTTAACTTGTCGAAATAGGAGATGATTCTACTTATGTCCGAAACCATGTTGTTTTCCTCGTCTTCGTCAAGCTGCAGCCTTGCTAGCATTGCGATGTATTCGATTACCTCTTTTGTTATTGCCATAGCGTCTTACCTCCAATACAAAATCGACATCATTAAATTAATATATGCTACATATAGGAGGATAAACTTTTTAGCTTAAGGTTTCAAGAGCTATTTATAAAATTTATGTAAATATTAAGTGCTTACGCTTCCAATCCCTGCCTTCTATGATTTTTAAATAAAATAAAAAAAATTAAATAAAAAAAAGGAATTACAGGTGTCAATGTCGTATATAAAAATAGGAGCAAGTGTAATCGTGCTACTGCCGTTATAATAAAAGCAACCGTATGACGATGTAGTTGTCATTTAAAGATTAAATGTACATTTGATTTAAAAAGGTCGTGATTAAGGTGAAACCTGTTATAATCAGGACGGAAGGCGTAAGCCGCTGTTTTCCTTCGGGTAGGGAAATGGTGTATGCCTTGAAAAATGTCAGCATTTCCATACAAGCAGGCATGTTGACCGTATTAAGGGGCCGTTCAGGATCTGGAAAAACCACTCTTATAAATCTACTAGGAGCTTTGGACAAACCAAGTAGCGGCAAGATTTACTTTAACGGCAATGAGATAACATCTATGTCCGAATCCAGGAGGGACTTGGTACGGCGAAAGGAGATAGGGTTTGTCTTTCAGTCCATAGCCCTTATTTCCATGATGTCGGCTTATGAAAATGTGGAGTTTGCTTTGAGGGTAGCGGGGTATGACCCCAGGGAGAGAAAGAAAAGGGCTGAGGAGTGTCTCACATTTGTGGGACTTCAGAAGAGAATGCATCACAGGCCCCATGAGTTGTCCGGTGGCGAGCAGCAGCGGGTGGCCATCGCCAGGGCTATTGCGCATCGCCCACGGGTGGTGTTTGCTGACGAGCCTACCGCTGAACTGGATACCCATACTGGCCTGCAGGTGGTAAAACTTTTCAAGGACCTAGTTGAGAAGGAGGGGTTGACGGTGGTTATGACCACTCATGACCCCAGCATGGTGGAAATAGCTGATAGGGTATTTACGTTAGAGGATGGGGAGATTGTAGATGAGCGATGAAGATGTAAAGTACATGGTGGTGTGCGATAATTTAGTCAAGATCTACAAGGTGGCCGACATCGAGGTGGTGGCGTTACAGGGCTTGGACCTGGTGGTGGAAAAGGGCGAGTTTATGGCCATCATTGGGAATAGCGGCAGCGGCAAGTCCACCCTCCTTAACATACTGGGGGGATTGGATCGCCCTTCGGCAGGCAAGGTTTTTGTTAACGGTGAGGACTTGCTGAAGCTTACCGATAAGCAGTTGGTCAAGTATAAGAGGGAGACGGTGGGGTTTGTATGGCAAAACAATGCCAGGAACTTGATACCATATTTAACCGCGCTGGAAAACGTGGAGCTCCCAATGCTCCTGACCGGCAGGGCTAGAAGACAGCGGGCGTTAGAGCTGCTTGAGATGGTAGGATTATCCCACAGGAAAAAGAATAAGTTGGAGCAGTTGTCTGGTGGTGAGCAGCAACGGGTGGCCATCGCCATTGCTCTGGCCAACAACCCTAAGCTGCTTCTGGCTGATGAGCCAACTGGAGCGGTGGATACCAAGACAGCATCCCAGATACTGGACGTGTTTAGGGAGATAAACAGTGCCCTTGGCGTTACCATAATCATAGTCACCCATGACAGGCAGGTAGCCAGAAAGGTGGACAGGGTGGTGGCTATACGGGATGGCAGAACCAGCAGCGAGTTTATTCGGAGGAAGTCCTATGCTGAGGAGCTGGCTGAGCTGAGCAACGATATAGGAACTGTGGGTAGGGATACGCATGAAGAGCTGGCGGTTCTCGATAAGGTCGGACGGTTGCAGATTCCTAGAGAGTACCTTGAAGCCTTAGGATTAACGGGAAAAAATAGGGTAAAGGTTGAGCTGGAAGGAGACAGGATCGTCATCATGAAACCGGATGGTTCTATAAGTACGAGTTAATCTATGAGGATGTAAATGCCCTGGATAATGCATTTTTGCAAAATCCAGGGCATTTTACTTTGTACGAAGAATTCTTTGGCTATTGTAAATGCCGTTGTGGGTATCATGCCGTATATCAATTCGTGGTGCAATTTTTCATATTTTATACATATCAACGTATTTTCGCAGCTCCAGAGACAACTCGCTTAAGGTTTTTGAGTACGACGCGATTTGCTCTATTACGCCTCTCTGTTCAGTGGTGCTGGCCGCTACTTCCTGGCTGGCAGCGGCAGCTTGCTGGGAGACTGCTGAGATGTTCTGGATGGCATCTATTACTTTATTCTTATCCTCTTCTATGGCAGTCATGGACTTACTTATATTGTTTATGCGGCTTATTATGTTTTCGATGCCTTTGGCAATGGTGTGAAATGCTTCATAGGTGTTGTCCACCGCTTTTACTTGGTTCTCCATAACAGTGCTTACAGAATCTACTATAATCGATGCTTTATCGGCTTCCTCTATGATGCTTGACATTATCTCTTCCACCTGTTCGGTGGCTTTTTTGGTGGCATCGGCCAGTTTTCTGACCTCATCGGCCACGACCGCAAAACCTCGGCCGGCTTCTCCCGCTCTGGCAGCTTCTATGGCTGCATTGAGGGCCAACAGATTGGTCTGCTCTGCTATGTTGTTGATGGTGCTGACGAATTCGCCTATGTTCTTGGACTTTTCGACAAACGAACTGATGAACTCCATCACTTTGGCAGCAGCTGTCTGGCTTTGTTCGTTGGATTGGCGCAGGGTTTTAACGGCTTCAAGGCCCTGCTCATTCAATGTGCGCATATTATTGGAGTCTTCCACCACTTTATTGGTATTTTCATATACCAATTGGATTTGCTCTGATAGGCTGGTTATCAAGCTTACCCCTTTTTCAGCTTCCGCGGCCTGTTCGGAAGCTCCGTGGGCAATTTCGTTCATGGATGCCGATATGTCATCAATAGCTTGGTTAACCCTAATGGTGTTGTTGTTTAAAAGCTCGGATGCCTCCACCAATTGCTTGGTGATGTTTTTCAGCGAAGACATTATGGATTTGAGGTCGGATATCATGTTATTGAAGTTGGCCGATACTGCTTGCAGGTCTTCAAACTCCGAAAACTCTACAGTATAGGACAGGTCTTTGTTTTTTATGCGTTCCATTATATAGGCTATGGAGTTTATCTTTGACTGTACCGCTTTCATCAATATGTAAGCTATGAGCTCCAAGATGGCCAATTTGAATAATAATAGAATGATGATGGCTATTGGTCCAATGCCCGGTATGATAAGCTTTTCTATTATGGTGGTTATTACTGCAAGTATGGCTGCAAATGCGAACGGTTGTTTCACAGAGAATTCCGTAATTCTTTGTTTTAACCGTTTCAGCATTTCCATATGCATCCCCCTTTTTATTGTATTTTTCGACTCCTATTATATCATAATATGTAAATTGGCAAAATAAAACTTTTTTCCTCTTTTTAGTCTGCCGGACTAATTTGTCGGCCGTTGAGTAATAACTTATCCACAATAAATGCGTTGACACGGCCTGTATAATTGTATACAATTAATGTGACCATTGTATATGGCTTTAAATTTGGCAAAGGGGGATTGATGATGGGCAAAAATATAGTACAGAAGGTCATAGAGAGCCATCTCGTATCCGGCAGGATGATACCTGGAGAGGAGATCGCTATTTCTATTGATCAAACTTTGACGCAGGATTCGACTGGAACCATGGCTTATCTTCAGTTTGAGGCCATGGGCGTGCCGCGCGTGAGAACCAAAAAATCGGTGGCTTATATAGACCACAATACCCTTCAGACGGGTTTTGAAAATGCCGATGACCACAAGTACATTCAAACGGTGGCAGCTAAGTACGGCATATACTTTTCCAGGCCGGGCAATGGAATCTGTCATCAGGTGCACTTGGAGCGATTTGGGAGGCCGGGATGGACGTTGCTGGGTTCTGACAGCCATACGCCTACGGCCGGTGGAATTGGCATGCTAGCCATCGGAGCTGGTGGGTTGGATGTGGCAGTGGCCATGGGTGGAGGACCTTATTATCTCACCATGCCTAAGGTATGCAGGGTTTGGCTTAAGGGGAAGCTTCAGCCGTGGGTAAGCGCCAAAGACATCATCCTAGAGCTTTTAAGAAGGCTTACCGTTAAAGGTGGCGTGGGCAAGGTTATGGAATATGCCGGCGAAGGCGTTGCCACATTGACGGTACCCGAGAGAGCCACCATAGCCAATATGGGCGCAGAGCTAGGTGCCACCACCTCCATCTTCCCTAGCGATGAGGTGACCAGAGCTTTTATGAAAGCCCAAGGGCGTGAGCACGAGTGGGTTCCTCTAGAGGCTGATCCCGATGCTCAATACGATGAGGAGATCGAGATTGATTTGAGCAAGCTGGAGCCCTTGGTAGCGCAGCCGCACAGCCCTGATAACGTGGATACAGTAAGAAATGTCGGGCCTATCAAGGTTGATCAGGTGGCCATTGGAAGCTGTACCAATTCCTCCTATCTGGATTTGATGCGCGTGGCGAAGATATTGAAGGGCAAGACGGTACACCCCAACGTCAGCCTGGTAATTTCCCCGGGTTCCAAGCAGGTCTATACCATGCTGGCGCGCAACGGAGCTTTGGCGGATCTAATAGCGGCCGGCGCGCGCATTTTGGAATGTGCCTGCGGGCCGTGTATTGGTATGGGGCAGGCGCCGGCTACCAATGCGGTATCGGTGCGAACCTTCAACCGCAACTTCTATGGGCGAAGCGGGACTCCAAGTGCAAAGGTTTATCTGACTAGCCCCGAAGTGGCGGCTGCTACGGCCTTGACCGGCGTGTTGACCGATCCTCGCACCCTGGGCGAGTATCCAGAGGTCGAGATGCCTGAGGCCTTCGAGATAAACGACAATTGTATCATTCCGCCTGCACCCGAAGGGAAACATGTAGAGGTAGTACGGGGGCCGAACATCAAGCCTTTCCCTGTCAACAAGGAGCTTCCCGATAGAGTAGAGGGGATAGTGTTGCTTAAAATGGAGGATAATATTACTACTGACCACATTATGCCATCTAATGCCAAGCTATTGCCTTACCGGTCTAATATACCTTATCTTGCCGATTATTGCCTCACTTTGGTGGATAAGGATTTTCCGGAGCGAGCCAAAAGAGCAGGTGGTGGGTTCTTGGTGGCTGGGCACAATTACGGACAGGGTTCCAGTAGGGAGCATGCAGCTTTGGTGCCGTTGTATTTAGGCATAAAAGGCGTAATAGCGAAATCGTTTGCCAGGATTCACATGTCAAATCTTATAAATTCGGGGATATTGCCTTTGACATTTGTGGATGAAAAGGATTATGATGATATTGACCAGGATGACCGCCTTGTTATCGAAAATGCCATTGAGCAGATAAGGCAGGGTAATGTGATCGTTGTCAAGAACCTTACAAAGAATAAGGAGATAAAGGCGGGGTTGAATCTGTCGCCCAGGTTAAAAGAAGTCATACTGGCGGGAGGTTTACTCAATTATACTCGAAACAACTCTGGACGATAAAAAGGCATAGAGAGTGAGGTATTATGGAAAACTTTGAAGAGAATAGGGTGGCAAAATCGAGGAGCCTTGCTAAGATGCAATCCCTTGAGAGGTATTCTCTGCATTCATATGTGTTCAATTATATTCGCGATGCCATACTGAATGGACGCTACAAGCCCGGCGATGCGCTGGTTGAGACCAGGCTGGCCGATGAGCTGGGAGTGAGTAGGACTCCCATACGCGAAGCCATACGGCAGCTGGAGCTGGAAGGGCTGGTCATTTCCATACCCAATAAGGGAGTGGTGGTAAGCGGCGTATCGCAGCAGGATATAGATGACATATATACCATACGTTCCATGCTTGAAGGCTTGGCGGCTCGATGGGCTGCACAACGCATAGACGAGCCAAACCTTAAAGAGCTGGAGGAGATCGTGGAACTCATGGAATATTACACCAAGAAAAACGATTTTGAACAGCTCACGCAGCTGGATACGCGCTTTCATGGAGTGATATACGAAGCCTGTGCCAGCAAGGTATTGAAACACCTGCTAGACAACCTGCTTAGGTATGTGGAACGGGCACGGCGTGGTTCCTTAAAGGTACCCATGCGGGCTAATCAGTCATTTAATGAGCATAAGAGCATTTTTGAGGCAATTATGAAAAGAAATGCGGCAGAGGCTGAAAGGCTTATGGCCGAACATATTGCCCGTGCCATTTTAAACCTCCACTCTCTTATGGAACAGAGTGAAGAAAGGGATTGAAGGAAAAGCATTTCCGGTTTTGGAGTAAGCCGGGAATGCTTTATTTTTATACTTTTATATTGAACTTGGCTGTATTATTTGTTACACTGATATCGATGGTAATAATTTAAATAAGGGGATTGGTATGCCTTAAACGGCCTTCAACCCTTGGGGAGGTGTTTTTATGATAGAAAGAGGCAAGCGCAGAGTTTCTGAGGCAGTCATAAGGAGGTTGCCCAAATATTACAGGTATCTTATGGAGCTTAAGAAAAATGGCGTGCAAAGGGTATCATCCAGCGAGTTGGGGCAGAAGATGGGGCTTACGGCATCTCAGATTAGGCAGGATTTCAACTGCTTTGGGGGATTTGGGCAACAGGGATACGGTTATAATGTGGCAGAGCTGTGCGAGGAGTTTAAGAAAATATTGGGGTTGGATAGGCAGTACAACATGGTAGTGGTAGGAGCAGGGAATTTAGGCCAGGCTCTAGCAAATTACAGCGGTTTTGAAAAAGAGGGCTTTTTTATAAGGGCCATGTTTGATGTCAATCCCCGCTTGATAGGTATGTCCATACGCGGTATCGAGATCTACGATGTGGATAATTTGAAAACTTATGCGGCAAGCCATAATATAGACATAGGGGTGATCTGTACCCCCAAGGAGAAAGCACAGGAAGTGGCCGAGCTTTTGGTAAACTGTGGAGTAAAGTATATATGGAATTTTGCTCCCATCGACGTGGTCCTATCCGATGATGTCGTAGTTGAAAACGTTCATTTGAGTGACAGCCTTTACATCTTGTGTTACAGAATCAATGCCACAAAATCGTAAACGGTGGGCTAAAAAGTCAATTGCGGTGTAATCGGGGTTGATGATATGAAGGCCATGCATGATGTTAAAGGGTTGCCGGTGATATGCGTAAGAGAAGGGATTGAATGTGGCAAGGTTAGAGAGCTACTGATTAATTGCTGCGAGGGGAGGATACAATACCTCATCATCGAAGATGAGGAATGGTATTTGGGCGCCAAGCTATTGCCTTTTGACAAGGTGGTGGGAATAGGGCGCCATGCAGTTATCACAGAGAGCCATGAAAATATATTGCCTTTTTCGCAGGTTGAGGAAGCCCACGAGTTGATAAAGCATGGTATGGGCCTTACAGGTGTCAAGGTTTATACTCAAAAGGGCGAATACATGGGAAATGTGGAAGAATATTACTTTGACGAGAAAGATGGAAGGATTATAAAATGTGAGCTATATGTGGAAAAACAGAAAGGCTTTGAACTAAACGCCTCCCAAATCGTTACCTATGGTAAGGGCATACTGATCGTTGGCAATGGTGCTAGTGAGGTAGCTGCTGATGTAAGCGATGGATTGCCTCAACGAGTTTACAAACCTGTAGAAAATGCGGATAATGGGCAATACAAATATAAGGGTTCTTCTTTATTCGAACAAAAGCAAAGGCGATTTCTTCTCGGGAAGAGGGTGACTAAGAGGATAGTGAGCGAGGAGGGAGAATTGCTGGCTTCCGAGGGGGATATAGTGACCGATGAGCTTATCGATAAAGTAAAAGCGGGGGGAAAGCTTGTCGAGCTTACCATGAATATTGAGGCCGTGTGAAAAGGCTCATATAAACAATTAAGCTTGACAGGCCTGAAGTAAAACTGTTACGAAAATTTTAAAAAATTTTACGGTTTTGCTTCAGACTGTTAAGCTTTTATTATTTTATCTCATAATATATTTACTTCTGTCCGAGGTTATCCTACTATATAAATTGATTATGGGAAAGACGAAGCGGCAAATGTAAATATTAAAAATAAGTGTGATCCCTGTAATGAGCGGAGGTAGGATAGATGCAGTCTACAACTCAATCTAGTCGAGAAGCAGTCAGGAGAAAAGCTGTACGGCGCAGGAGAAAGAATGCAATGAATGCAATGTATAAAGCTGTAGTGATGATGATTTTTACCGTAGTCTTTTTAGCGGTTTTGGGAGCAGGTGCTTATGCCTATCACGTTTTAAACAGCGATGAATTCTATCCTGGAGTGACGGTTGACGGCCTATCATTGCAAGGTTTGAAGTTTGAGGAAGGGTTGAAGGCTGTCAGTGATCTCCGTCAACCTGAATTGGATGCGATGAAATTAATACTACGCCATGAAGGCCACGAGTGGGAATACAGCTACACGGATATTGGTGCCAGTTTCAATATAGAGGATGTTGTGGAAGAAGCTTATCAGGTGGGACGGCGCGGTAACATCTTTGAGCGGCTTAGGGATATATATGAAGCTAGCAGGAATGGACGGCATTTTACTACCACCTTGACCTATGATATTTCCTTACTTGAGGACGAACTGCAGGCAATCGCTGAGCGGATAAACATTGAACCTGTTGATGCCCAGATAGAGTTTCATCCTGATAGCAATCCAAAGTTTACTTTTACAAAAGAGGTCATAGGAAAAGGAATGCTGGTTGAACAGGCCATGGCCGATATAAAAGCTAAGGTCGATGCGAAGGATTTTACTCCTTATGAGATCCCTGTTCAGCCCCTTTATCCTAAATATACTCTGGAGGAGGTCAAAACCTGGACCAGCAGGATTGCCGTTTATTCCACCAAGCTAAGTGGTACCTCTCAGAGGATTCACAATATAACCCTTTCTTCCAAGAGCTTTGATGGACTTCGCCTTGATCCAGGAGAAGTGTTCTCATTAAACGAAGCAACGGGTCCCAGGGACAAGGCACACGGGTATCTCGATGCCCCGGTTATCAAAGAGGGTAAAAAGCTGGTAGACGAGCCAGGAGGAGGCAATTGCCAGACCTCTACCACTTTATATGGCGCTGCTATACGCGCCGACCTGGAGATAGTGGAGCGGTGGCATCATTCATGGCCTTCTTCTTATACGGAAGTAGGTCAGGATGCTACGGTGGACTATCCTAATCTTGACCTAAAGATCAGAAACAACAAGGATACGCCGGTATTTTTCAACAGGTATATAAGCAACGGTAGGCTTTACGTCGAAGTATACGGCAAGGCGCCCACCGATTACGATAAGATAGAGGTAGTTTCGGTAATATTGCAGCGGACCGAAAAACCAGCTGAAAAAGTGGTGCAGGACAATACTTTGAAGCCAGGCGAAGAGATTATAGAATACGAATCCAGGCCGGGGATCAAAGTTCAGACCTATCGCGTATATTACAAGGATGGAAAGGAAATCAAGAGAGTCAAGGAAGCATACAGCAACTATCCCAAGATTGTGGGCAAGAAAAGGGTAGGACCGCCAAAACCTCCTGAAGAGGCGGTTCCAGAGGCTCAAACTCCTTTGGGGGCGCAAAAACCAGATGGGCAGCCTGCCAACGATGTGGGCAATGGCAGTGCGCCGTCAACTGAAAACAGCACCGATGCGCCGTCGGACGAAATGTCAGAGTGAGAACAAGGCCAGGAAAACTAAACATCTGCATCTTGAATTGGCTTTCACGCTTCCGGGGTCAACCGGAAGTTTTTTGTTTGAAACATTGTCCTTCATTTTTTGGCCTTGAATCGTTATAATAAAAGGGTAACTGATCGGCAAAATTTTTGCGATGGAATGAATGAGGAGTAACGGTCGGGAGGAGTCCATTATGCTATATCCTTTGCTATTTGATCCTATATTAAAAGAAAAAATATGGGGTGGTAACACCCTTCAAAAAAAATATGGCAGAAAGCTTTCATCCGATAGGATAGGGGAAAGCTGGGATGTGGCCTGCCATCAGAATGGTACCAGCGTGGTTGCTAATGGTTCTCTAAAGGGGATGACGTTGAGACAGCTCATTGATCTCTACGGAAGCCAGCTGCTAGGCCGAGAGGTGCAAAAAAGGTTTGGGAATGAGTTCCCTTTGCTCATAAAGCTTCTTGATGCCACCGAGTTCCTGTCCGTGCAGGTGCACCCTGATGATGAGTATGCGGCATTGCACGAGGGAGGACAACCGGGTAAGACGGAGATGTGGTATATTATTCACGCGCAGCCTGATGCCGGCTTGATTTACGGCCTTGTGCCTGGAACCAGTAGGGAAGAATTTGAGGAGGCCATAAAGGCTGGCCGATTGGAGAAGTATTTGAGAAGCGTTAAAGTACAGGCCGGAGATGTGCTGTATATACCGGCAGGGGTGGTACATGCCATAGGGCCGGGAATTCTGATATGCGAGATTCAGCAGAATTCCGATACCACATATAGGGTATATGACTGGAACCGTATAGGAGATGATGGTAAACCCAGAACGCTCCATGTGGATAAAGCGCTGGATGTAATAGATTTCAGCGGAAAGCTTGCAAAGGGTAAACTATCCGGGCTGCAGGTTGAAGAAGAAGGTGGCAGGCGTACATACTATGTGGCTTGCAGCTATTTTGCGGTTGAAAAGCTAGAGTGCCATAGCTGTATGAATGAGACAGTTGATGGCTCTAAATTCTTTACGTTAACGGTAGTGGAGGGGCAGGGCGAGATAGCTTATAGCCAGGGAAGTCAACCTTTTAAGGCTGGGGATTCGGTGCTTATACCGGCCTGTCTGGGAGATTATATGATTAAAGGAGAGTGTACCATAATAAAGGCATATGTTCCCAATGCGGAGAGGGACATAGTTGAACCCCTCGAAGCCAAAGGGTTAACTAAAGACCAGCTTAAGGCCATCGCGGGCTTATTTGAAGGAGATGATACGGAAAGGTGAGCAATCTGCCTGAAGCTTTTGTAGATAAAATGAAGGGCCTTTTAGGTCCAGAATATCCTGAGTTTATAAGCTGCTTTAAAGGTACACCCTACCAAGGTTTGAGGGTAAATACCCTGAAGGTTGATATAGAGGATTTTTTATCTATTGCCCCTTTTGAGCTGAAGCCTGTCCCATGGGCAGAAGGCGGCTTTTACTACGGCGATGAGGATCGACCGGGAAAGCACCCTTACTACTACGCCGGCTTGTATTACATCCAGGAGCCCAGCGCAATGGCGCCGGCTGAGCTTTTAGGGGTAAGGCCGGGGCACAAGGTGCTGGATTTGTGTGCCGCACCTGGAGGGAAGTCATTCCAGATAGCTGCACGGCTAAGGGGTGAGGGCTTTCTGCTGTCCAACGAGATCGATGCCTCGCGCGTTATAGTGTTGGGCGAAAATTTGGAGAGGCTGGGCGTCAGGAATGTAGCCATTACCCAGGAGACGCCGGGTAGGCTAGCGGCTGTGTTCAAGAACTACTTTGATCGCATACTGGTGGATGCTCCATGTTCGGGTGAGGGCATGTTTCGAAAGAGGCCGGATATGTGCTCGGTGTGGTCCTATACCCTTCCCGATAGGCTGAGCGTAAGGCAAAAGAGCATATTAAAGCATGCAGCCCAAATGCTGGCACCGGGTGGGAGAATGGTGTATTCTACCTGTACTTTCTCTCCTGAGGAAAACGAAGGGGTGGTGGACTGGTTTTTGAAGGAGCATCCCGATTTTTCGCTGGTGGACGATGTTCAATTTAAGTGGTTTGACAGGGGAGTTCCCGAGTGGGTAAGCGGAAACCCGGAGCTTGCAAAAGCTTATCGGCTTTGGCCGCATAAGATAAAGGGCGAAGGCCATTTTATGGCGCTGTTTGAAAAAAAGGCAGATGGAGGAGCCAATAGCCTACCCCTTTTCTATAAGCGTAGAGGAATAAGCAAGGTGCCTGTTGAGTATGAGTGTTTTATGAAGGAACATATGAAGGAGTCCATAGAAGGCCATTTCTACATACACAAGGAACAGCTGTACTGGATACCGCCTTCCCTTCCTGATTTAAGCGGGCTCAAGGTATTGCGACCGGGCTTAAGGCTGGGAACCATCAAGAAAGGGCGCTTTATACCCGGCCACGCCCTGGCCATGTCCTCCAAGAAAGGATCTGTAGCACAAACCGTTGATTTTTCGAGCCATTCAAAAGAGGTGATGCTATATCTGGAAGGGTATACCCTTACAGGATTTGATGGGAAGGGATGGGTATTGGTAACCGTGGATGGCTATTCTTTAGGATGGGGTAAGCTATCGGATGGAATGCTGAAGAATTATTATCCGAAGGGCTTAAGGCGCGTATTGACGTAAAGGATGAATAGGTGATACAATTATCCAAATATACCTTCATAGTGAAGGGGAGG
This sequence comes from Bacillota bacterium, assembly GCA_023622385.1. GTDB lineage: Bacteria > Bacillota > Clostridia > Caldicoprobacterales > Caldicoprobacteraceae > Caldicoprobacter. The sequence continues at coordinate 27,166 of JAMNZI010000007.1, forward strand.
TTGGCTTATGGTCAATGAGATTCTTGAGATATTGAACGAGGATAGCAGGAGGACTCCCGAGGAGATAGCCGTGATGTTGGGGACCGACGTGGAGACCGTAAGGCAAAAAATAGAGGAGCTAGAGAAAAACAAGGTCATAGTTAAATACAACACGCTAATCAACTGGGATAAGACCGATCGGGAGTACGTGACAGCCCTCATAGAGGTAAAGGTGACTCCCCAGAGGGACCTGGGTTTTGATGCCATTGCGGAGCGGATTTACAAGTTCCCCGAGGTTAAATCGGTGTTCCTTATGTCGGGAGACTATGACCTGGCCGTGATGATCGAAGGACGAACCATGAAGGAGGTGGCCTTTTTCGTAGCTGAAAAGCTGTCGGTGCTGGATTCAGTACTTAGCACGGCCACCCATTTTGTCTTGAAGAAGTATAAAGTAGATGGAGTAGTATTGGAAGATGAAGAAAGAGATTACAGGCAGGTGATCGTACCATGAACATGGAGAGCATGATAGCCGAACGGGTGAAGGAGGTGCCACCGTCAGGCATACGGAAGTTCTTTGATATAGCCAGCGAGATGGAAGGCGTTATTTCTCTGGGAGTGGGGGAACCCGATTTTGTTACTCCGTGGAATGTGCGCGAGGCATGTATCTATTCCCTGGAAAAGGGCATGACGTGTTATACCTCCAATTGGGGAATGCCTGAGCTGAGAAAGGCCATAAGCTGCTATTTGAGCAGGCGATTTGGTCTTCAGTACAATCCAAAGAACGAAATAGTGGTAACCGTTGGCGCCAGCGAAGCCATAGATCTGGCGTTGCGTGCAATCCTCAATCCAGGAGATGAGGTGTTGATACCCGATCCCTCATATGTAGCTTATATGCCCTGCGTCCATTTTACGGGGGCAAAGGCCGTGGCAGTGGAGTGCAGGCCGGAAAATGAGTTCCGCTTGACCCCTGACAAGCTGGAGCAGAAGATCACTTCCAAGACCAAAGCGCTGATTTTGCCATATCCCAACAATCCTACTGGAGCCATTATGACGCAGGAAGATCTGGAAGCAATTGCGCAGGTATTGCGCCGCACTAATATTATAGTCATATCCGATGAGATTTATGCTGAGCTGACATATGGTAAGAAGCATGTCAGCATAGCAAGCCTGCCAGATATGAAAGAGCGCACTGTAGTCATAAACGGCTTTTCCAAGGCTTTTGCCATGACGGGGTGGCGGCTGGGGTATGCTGCAGGGCATCCCGCATTGATCAGCGCTATGGTGAAAATTCATCAATATACCACTTTGTGTGCTCCAATAATGGCCCAGGTGGCGGCCATCGAGGCCCTTAAAAAGGGTTTTGAAGATGGTTTTGCTTCGGTGGAATATATGGTTAGGCAGTATAATATGCGCAGAAAAGTAATGGTAAACGGCTTCAGGGAAATAGGGCTGGAATGCTATGAACCTAAAGGGGCGTTCTATGTCTTTCCATCGATAAAGAAGACCGGCATGACGTCCGATGAGTTTTGTGAAAAGCTGCTGATGGATCAAAAGGTTGCTGTGGTTCCAGGCTCAGCTTTTGGAGCCAGTGGTGAAGGCTTCATAAGATGTTCCTATGCTTATTCAATCGACAATATCAATGAAGCCATAAAGCGCATAGGCAACTTTTTGAAAAAGATATTGTGATCAAGGAGGTCATCATGAAGCATGAATGGGACCGCGACCCGGACATCATAGAGGGGGAGTATGAGGTAATTGATGAAGAATGGGAGGCCGATGGAGCGCATGATAGCTGGGGAAACGGAAGTGTACGGCTAAACGCCAGGCCGCCCTACATTACATATACCATCCTCGGTTTGAATGTTGCCGTATGGCTGGTTATGAGCTTTATAGGCACAGTGTTTGACATCAATTTAAATTATCAGCTGATGTACTTTGGCGCCAAGGTGAATGAGTTGATTGCCGCAGGGCAGTATTGGCGCCTTTTTACCGCCATGTTTTTGCATGTGGGAGTTATGCACTTGTTGTTCAATTCATATGCCCTCTATGTATACGGTCCGATAGTGGAGAAACTGTATGGTAAAATCAGGTTTGCTGTAATATATATATTGTCTGGAATGGTAGGTAGCCTCTTTAGCTACCTCTTTAGCCCTAATCCGGCAGCTGGTGCTTCTGGCGCCATATTTGGGCTTATGGGCTCTTTGCTTTATTTTCGCAAAAGGAAGCGCTACTTGTTCCAGCGCACGTTTGGACCAGGCCTATTTATCGTCATTAGCATGAACCTACTGCTCGGGTTTATTCAGCCGGGAATTGACAATTGGGGGCATATAGGAGGTCTGATAGGGGGATTTTTAGCTGCAAATGCTGTAGGGCTGTACCGAGAACGCAAGCTGACGGATAAGGTAGTTGTGTGGGCGCTTATCGTTGTGATTTTTGTGTTAGGCCTATGGATTGGGCAGAGGAAATACAGTAGAAGGATTATATATATGTGGAATTCCCATTGTGCTCCAGCGCATGTAGCGCTCTTTTATGGTGAATTACTATGATACCTGCCATGCTGTAAACCCTTTGGTGCGGATTGATGAAAATACGAGTGGTGATGGGGGAATGGGGATGAAGTATGGGCCGGTAGCACTGATAAGGTGCGGGAGCTATGACCGCCAGGAAGTTGAAAAGGCTGTGAGGTGGGCCTTAGAGCTGCTGGGTGGCATTGAAAGATATATAAAGCCCGGTATGAAGGTTTTGCTGAAGTGTAACCTGCTGTCAAGGAGGAGGCCAGAGGAAGCCGTAACTGTGCATCCTGCTGTGGTGGAGGCCGTGGTCAGAGCTGTGCAGTCGGTAGGGGCTATACCCATAATTGCCGACAGCCCCGGTGGACTATACACCGAAAGGGTTTTAAGAGGTATATATAGGGCCTGTGGCATGGAAGAGGTACATGAGAGGACGGGTGCCCTGCTCAATTACGATACCGATATAGTTGAGGTCAGTCACCCTGAGGGCAAGGTAGCTAAGCGCATAACGGTGATAAAGGTGCTGCAGGATGTGGATGCCGTCATATCTCTGGCAAAGCTAAAGACCCATGAGCTAACTCTGTTTACCGGTGCAGTCAAGAACCTCTTTGGCGTCATCCCGGGCATGACCAAGGCGGAATATCACCTTCGCATGAAGAGAATTGAAGAGTTTTCAGATTTGCTCGTCGATATATGTACTTACGTAAAGCCCGTCCTTTCAGTGATGGATGGAATAGAGGGAATGGAGGGCAACGGCCCGTCGGCCGGCAGGCCGCGCCATATAGGGGCATTGCTCATGAGCCCAAACCCTTATGCCCTGGATGTGGTTTCGGCCGCACTGGTAGGGCTGCCGGTTGAAAGGATATGCACTGTGCAACGGGCTGAGGAACGGGGGCTGTGCAGCAGCAAGCTGGAGGATATAGAACTTGTTGGGGATTCGTTTGATGAGCTCTACGTGTCTGACTTTAAGCTGCCCGATTCTAAAAAACTGGGCTTTTTGGTGAGAGCCCTTGAAAGCAACAACAGAATTGCGGAATTTTTGAGGTTCTGTTTGGGCCCTCATCCTATGATAAACTATGGGGCGTGTGCCGGATGTAGCGATTGTGCCAGGTATTGTCCACCTAAGGCCATAAAGATGGTGGAAGGGAAGCCATGCATTGATTTGAGCATCTGTATTCGCTGTTATTGCTGTCAAGAGCTATGTCCTCACAAAGCTGTTGTCATAAGGCGAAACTGGTTTTTTAGGCTGTTTAAATGAAACCTCGGGTTTTATGGCTGTTTGAACTTGTACGGCTTTTTAACTTATAAAAGTACAAATGGCACTGAAAATCAGAGGAGTGGGATGATGCTTACCAAATGGCAGTTGTTATGGGATGTTATGAAGGGAAGCAGGATGCGATATGTGGGCGCCATAATTGTTACTGCTTTTTCTGCTTCGTTTTCCCTTATACCGACGTTGGTGATAAGGACGACTGTGGATTCGATTATCGGAGATAAGCCGATGGCTGTACCCGACTGGGTTAAAGAGTTGGTTTATCTCTTGGGAGGTAGAGAAGTTCTATCCCACAATTTGTGGATATGCGGCTTGGTTTTGCTGTTTATAAGCATAATAAATGGGGCCCTTTCGTATATAAGGGGGAAATGGACGGCGCAGGCCTCAGAGTCTATGGCCAAAAAGTTGCGGGATCTGCTTTATGACCACCTTCAAAATCTGCCCTATGATGAACATGTAAAGGCCGAAACGGGGGATTGGGTACAGCGCTGTACTTCGGATGTGGAAACCATAAGGCGTTTTTTAGCCGTTCAGTTAGTAGAAATTGGGAGAACGACTTTCTTGCTGGCTATGGCGCTTATCATAATGTTCAGTCTGGATGTAACCATGACATTTATCTCCATGGCGGTAGTACCCATAATATTTGTCTTTTCCTATGTATTTTTTTCTAAGGTGAAAGAAGCTTTCCGTTTGGCCGATGAGGCTGAAGGAAGGTTGACCGTCGTTTTGCAGGAAAACTTGACGGGAATAAGAGTGGTAAGGGCATTTGGCCGACAGGCTTATGAGGTTGAGAAGTTTGATGGTAGGAATAGAGAATATAGAGATTTATCATATCGTCTGATACGGTTGTTGGCTAATTACTGGGCGCTTTCGGATTTCCTTATAATGTTTCAGATGGGGGTAGTGCTGGTTATAGGAGTGTACTGGGCATCTCGAGGTATCATGACGCTCGGAACCTTGATTACCTTCATGAGCTATGAGGGTATGCTGTTGTGGCCAGTCCGGCAGATGGGTAGAATACTGACCGACATGGGGCGAACCCATATTTCTTTGGGGAGGGTTAAAGAGCTCCTCGACAAGCCAAGGGAGAATATGGATGAGGACGGGCTTAAACCCGATCTAAATGCCGATATTGAGTTTAAAGACGTCTATTTTGAGTATGAAAAAGGGCATCCGGTGCTTCAAGGCATATCCTTTAAGGTAAAGAAGGGGCAGACTGTTGCCATCCTTGGACCTACTGGTTCTGGAAAGTCGTCTTTGGTTCATCTGCTTTTGAGGTTATATGACTACCAAGGAGGTTCCATTACCATTGGCGGAGTTGAGCTTAAAAAGATAAACAAAAAATGGCTGCGACAGCATATCGGCATTGTGCTTCAGGAGCCTTTCCTATTCTCCAGGACTATAAAGGAAAATATAGCGTTGGGCAACAGCAATGCCGATGAAGCAGAAATTTTAGAGGCAACGCGTGTAGCTGCTCTCGATGACGTTATACAGCAATTTGAAAAAGGATACGATACGCTGGTGGGCGAGAGGGGTTTGACCCTTTCCGGAGGACAGAAGCAGAGGGTTGCCATTGCCAGGGCCCTCGTTAGGAACAGTTCCATACTGATATTTGACGATTCCCTCAGCGCTGTGGATACCGAGACCGATGCACAGATACGAAAGGCTTTGAGGGAAAGGCGAAAAGGAGTCACCACGTTTATCATATCCCATCGTATCACTACGCTGGCCGAAGCGGATTTAATACTGGTGCTGGATCAGGGCCGATTGGTTCAGTCGGGTACCCATGAAGAGCTTATCAGGCAGCCTGGCCTGTACCAGAGGGTATGGGCATTGCAGAACCAGTTAGAAGAGGAGCTGGCACATGAGGGTAATGTATTGGAGTACTCGGCGCAAGAAGGGGGGATGAGGTGAATGATCTCTTACGAGGAACAGGAATATACCCAGTCGTTTAATATAGACCTGTGGAAGAAGTTGATTCATTATGCCCGGTCCTATAGAAGGGATTTACTGCTACTGGCGTTGGTTATGGCGGTATCGGGTGGCATTGATGCCATCTTCCCGCTTATGAATAGCTATGCCGTGGATAACTTCATTGTGCCGGGTAAACTGGAAGGGCTGTGGATTTTTGCCATAGTTTACGGCCTTCTCATCGCGGTTCAGGCTCTTAACGTATGGATGCTGATATCCATCGCCGGCAAGATTGAAATAGGCTTGTGTTATGACATAAGAAATATGGGCTTTAAAAAGTTGCAGGAACTATCATTTTCGTATTTTGATAGAACTCCGGTTGGGTGGATTATGGCCAGGATGACCTCCGACGTTCAGCGTTTGAGCGAAACGATTGCCTGGGGCCTTGTAGATTTAACTTGGTCAAGTACTATGATGGTAGGTACAATAGGGATTATGCTTTTTTGGAATTGGAAACTTGCGCTCATTACACTATCGGTGGTTCCAATTTTGGTAGTGGTAAGCGTGTATTTTCAAAGGATGATTTTAAAAGCCTATCGAAGGGTGCGCAAGATCAATTCCCAGATTACCGGTGCCTTCAACGAGGGAATAATGGGGGCTAAGACCACAAAGTCCCTTGTGAGGGAAGAGGAAAACCTGAAGGATTTTGAGAAGCTTACTGAAGAGATGCGGCATTCATCCGTTAGGGCAGTTGTGGTTTCATCTATTTATATGCCGGTTGTAATGGCATTGGGCAGCATTGGAACCGGATTGGCGCTATGGTTGGGGGGAGAAGGCGTCATCAATAGCACCATCAGCTATGGCACCCTGGTAGCGTTTGTTTCATATACAATACAGTTTTTTGAGCCCATTCGCCAGATTGCTCACATATTTTCCGAATTACAAAATTCTCAGGCTTCGGCCGAACGGGTTTTTTCCATGATTGAAACTGAGCCGGATGTAAAGGATTCCCCCGAAATTATAGAGAAATATGGCGATTTATTTACGCCCAAAAAGAAAAACTGGCCGCCCATAATAGGAAATGTGACTTTTCACAACGTATCTTTTTCCTATAAAGACGGCGAGGAGGTGCTCAAGAATTTCAATCTTGAGGTCAAGGCTGGTCAGACCATTGCGCTGGTAGGCGAGACGGGTGCCGGCAAAAGCACCATTGTAAACCTCTTGTGTCGCTTTTATGAACCCACCGAAGGTGAAATCCGGATTGATGGGGTGGATTACCGTAAGCGTTCTCAGCTGTGGCTGCAGTCCAATATAGGGTATGTGCTGCAGACGCCCCATCTGTTTAGCGGAACTGTTAAGGAAAATATAAGGTATGGCAGGCTGGATGCCAGCGATGAAGAGGTGGTGGAAGCGGCCAAGCTGGTCAATGCTCACGATTTTATCATGAAACTGGAAAAGGGGTATGATACCGAGGTGGGCGAAGGGGGGAACAGGCTATCTACTGGTCAAAAGCAGCTCATCTCGTTTGCACGTGCCGTTCTGGCCAACCCCAGGATATTTGTATTGGACGAAGCTACCTCTTCGGTGGATACCGAGACCGAGCAAATCATCCAGAATGCCATACAAAAGGTGCTCCATGGCAGGACCAGCTTTGTGATAGCCCACCGTTTGTCAACCATAAGGTCGGCCGATTGCATACTGGTAATTCGAAATGGACGGATAGTTGAACGGGGTACCCATGCCGAATTATTAAGGCGAAAAGGGTATTATTACAGGCTGTATACAAACCAGTTTATGGAGGAAAAAGAGCGGGAGATCATGTCGCAGATGAGAGGATAAGTATGAACGATTAGTACCATATTTTTCAACTAGAACGGCCCTCCTTTCCCCGGTTATAATAAA
>JAMNZI010000095.1 GCA_023622385.1 Bacillota bacterium
TATGTCGATAGACCTAAACTTGGCCTGGCTCGCTGAAAGGAGCACGTCTACTTTTGCTTCTTTAATTGCGTAATCCAACCATAGGACAGATCGTCATAAACAATTTTTAAGGTTTACATGTCTATCAGGATATTACTTCATCAATAGATTTCAGCCCAACCCACAAAAAGCGAGATACAATTGATATCGAAAAAGGGGGAATCAGTCAAGTATTTCGGTCTCTTCGATTCCATCACCATACACGAGTTCTGATCGAAAAGCATCCAGCAACAATTCCTCATATTTACCATTGGAGATAAGCCCTTGCTCTAGAGCTTTTTCTGCCTGCCGGATATAATGTCCGTATGTCTTGTATTGCTTCTCTTTTGGTATATAATGTCCGTATGTCTTGTATTGCTTCTCTTTTGGTGTCGGTTTATAAAGTGTATCACCGTAGCCAAGACTAAGAGCAGATAACATTACGTTTTGGCGCATGGAATCAGCTTCTTCGCGAGTTATCTCTTTTTCGCCGAGCAAACGGTTAAGGATAGCTTGTCTGCTGACACCAAAATATTGCTCTAAACGCACAACATCATGAATGGAAAGCTTATCGGAGCTCGATTTTTTTAACTGCTCAATTTTTTCGGAAAGGGCATCCGGGGGCATGAGCAGGTACGATGCAAACTGATCTGCTTCCTTTTCCTTTTCAGTTCCCGCGCCGATTATTTTTGCACATACCGAAGTGCTTTCGTCATCATCATAATACAGGTGGTATAATTCATGGGCCATGGAAAATCTCTGCCTGCCAAGGGTCATCGCCGAATTAATGGCAATGACACGGGTACCGTCTCCTTTAATACAAAGACCGCTTATGCGATCTCCCATGGGGTAGTATACGATAGTTAATTTGTCAATTGAATGCGCCAAAGTCAGTATATTAATGGGAGAAAATGGATCTTCTCCAAGTTCTTTTCTTAATCTAAGAGCCTTTTTCCATAATGCTATTTTATCCATCGGTATGCTCACCCGCCAGCAATTTTGTCATAAATTTACTGTTTAGTGCTATTCTATTTATGGCACTAATTGCCTCAAGATCACCTTCTTTGATTTCACTTGCTCGAAGCGCAAAAGACAACGGTTTAACAGGTGCTTCTAAATCCAAGAGTGTTGATACTTCTAAACCAAACAAGGCTGCAAGTTTATCCAGCATCTCTGCAGTTAAAGTACGCTTACCTTTCTCAATCATAGACACAAGACTTTGATCCACTTGAAGATAGTTCGCTAAATTGCTCTGGGTAAGGCCGCTATTTTCACGTAAAGACTTTATCCTTTCACCTATGAGCTTCGGATCGTTTTTCACACCAATACCCCCTTTCGCATTTAAAGTATATGCCAACACCGTCATATTGTCAATTGTGTTATGTTCTATTTTTATGACAGAGCATAGCGTTGTTATCCAGCAGTATCCTCAGCATATACTTTTCTTGATTTCTGTTAACCAATAAACAAAAAACTGATGCACTTTAAAAATGCACCAGCTTTTTTCAACACCGCTATAAAACAGTTATTCACTGCTGCCCAAAAATATACTCTTCCTTAAACCGAGGAATGGAAAATTTTATGTGGGGAAATCTTTCCTGATAAGCTTTAAGGACAGGAGTGCAATCATAAGCATTAAGGTGCACAATCAGCGCTTCCTCAACATCCCCAACTCTTGTGATCAGCTCTGCTATTTGCTCAAAATTTGCATGACTGCTGAAGCAATCAAATTTGACAATCTCAGCTTTAGCATCTTGCAGGACACCTTCAATTTCTATCTGCCCTGTGGTGGTAAGCTGTCCCCCAGGAGTATCCGGTGACTGATAGCCAACGAAGACAAAGACGGTATTGGGATCCTGATGCCACTCCCGCACAAATTCATTAGCATATGAGACATCTGCCATTCCTGAGGATACTATGGCAACTTCGCCATGGCGGACTTGCTTTGTGCCAATGCTATTGCGGTGCGTGAAGATGGAGCCAAATGGTCCCTTTGCCTGGTAAAGCTCGGAGAAGTACGGGGCATATTTCTCTTT
>JAMNZI010000040.1 GCA_023622385.1 Bacillota bacterium
GGTAGGGATCAAGAAGCAGGCCGTTGCAAGCATCAAGGCTAAAGCCTTTTTCATGATCATTCCCTCCTCCAAGTATTATTTTGTGCTGGCCAGCACTTAATATGCCTTGAAATAAAAGGCTATATCTTGTTATAGCGTTTTAATATGCCCTCTAACATTTTTGCATGCCTTGCTTCATCTTTGGACGAAGTGTTGAAATAATGTAGAAGCGATGCCCGGTTCTCGTGCCTTGCCCGCTGCTTCTTTCTTTACTTCATATGAACTCATAGTGTTTCTTAAAGGCTTCTGGCAATACGTGCTTGCAATAGCCTACCAGACACTTCTCTTTTTGGCAGGTACCGCAAAAATCTTCTGTAAGGCAGCATTTTCCTACTTGTTCAATCAGCTGGTCATAGTTGATGTCTTTGTTCAATAATTGTTCCCTCTTTTATCGAGAATTATGTTGTGTTATATTATGTCTATATATTTATCTAATCCATGTGGTAAAATATGAAACAAGCTTTCGATTTGATAAAAAAGTTGCTTTAAATGCGCAAGTTTAGCTCATTTTCGTCTGAGCTTTGAAGGCAAATGGCTTTTGAGGTGCGATAGACGCAGCGATATGGCGGCGTTTAGCGATGGCTTTCGCTGTTAAAAAGGCAATGTTGTCCGAAATTTAAAATTAGAGTCAATGTTTTTTAGTTTATATAGATTTTAAGAAATTAAACGGAAAGGAGAAATGTGTAGAAGATGCTTAGCGATATCGAAATTGCACAGCAGGCAAAGCTTAAGCCCATAGCCGAGGTGGCATCACAGATCGGGCTGGGCGAGGAGGACCTAGAGCTGTACGGCAAATATAAGGCTAAGGTGAGCTTGGAGGTATGGGATAGGATCAAAAACAGGCCAAATGGCAAGCTGGTGTATGTAACTGCCATTACCCCCACTCCTGCCGGAGAGGGGAAGACCACAACCGCGGTGGGGATTACCCAGGCCCTGGGCAGGTTGGGCAAGAAGGTGGCGCTGTGCTTGAGGGAGCCATCCTTGGGACCGGTGTTTGGCATCAAAGGCGGGGCAACCGGCGGCGGTTATTCCCAGGTGGTGCCCATGGAAGACATAAACCTCCACTTTACCGGCGATATACACGCGGTGGGCGCAGCGCACAACTTGCTGGCTGCCCTCATTGATAACCACATCGTCAAAGGAAATGAGCTTGACATCGATCCCACGCGCGTTGTCTGGAAACGGGTTATGGATATGAACGACAGGCAATTGCGCAGCATAGTCACCGGTTTAGGTGGAAAGGCTAACGGCATCCCCATGGAATCGGGCTTTGATATCACGGCTGCCTCGGAGATCATGGCCATATTGTGTCTGGCATCGGATATGGAGGATCTAAAGAGGCGCTTGGGAGATATGCTGGTGGCATATACCCATGATGGACGTCCGGTATATGCAAGGGATTTGAAAGCCGTAGGTGCCATGGCCATACTGCTCAAAGATGCCATAAAGCCCAATATAGTGCAGACTTTAGAAGGTCAACCGGCTTTTATACATGGCGGTCCGTTTGCCAATATCGCTCACGGCAATAGCTCCATCATGGCTACGCGTATGGCCTTAAAGCTGGCTGACTATGTCGTCACCGAAGGCGGTTTTGCAGCCGATCTGGGTGCCGAGAAGTTCTTTGACATAGTCTATAGAACTGCTCATGTAAGGCCCGATGTGGTGGTATTGGTGGCCACCATTCGTGCCCTCAAGTTCCACGGTGGCCTACCTCTGTCCAGCCTAAATGAAGAGAATTTGGCTGCCCTTGAGAGAGGGCTGGCAAATTTGGATCAGCATATAGACAATTTGAAGAACGTCTTCGGCTTGCCGGTTGTGGTGGCCCTAAATAGATTTGCCAGCGATACTGATGCCGAGATACAGCTTCTAAGAGAGCATTGTGCAGGGCTAGGGGTGAAGATGGCGGTCTCCGAAGTGGTGACCCGCGGTGGAGAGGGCGGAATAGACCTTGCCAAGGCATTGCTGGAGGCCATGCATGAGGATAACAACTTCAAGCCCCTGTATGAGCTTGAAGCGTCGATAGAGGACAAGATCGAGGCTATTGCTTGCCGGGTTTATAGGGCAGATGGCGTTGTGTACAGCAAGGAAGCCAAGCGCGCCATAGACACCTTGAAACAGCTGGGATATGGTCATCTTCCGGTGTGCATAGCCAAGACGCAGATGTCGTTTTCGGATGATCCGTCCTTGAAAGGGGCTCCCAGGGGATGGAAGCTCAACGTTCGCGAGGTTAAGGTATCTGCAGGTGCGGGCTTTATCGTGGTGCTGACGGGAACCATGATGACCATGCCGGGACTGCCCAAAAACCCAGCTGCCGAGAATATGGATATAATGCCGGATGGTACAATAGTAGGGCTGTTTTAAGGTATATGGCAGGTACATTTGTGCGGCATGAGCTGTGCAGGGATGTTTGGGGCGATATAGCCTTAAAATCTGTACAGCGCATGCCGCACGCTTTTTGGCCTTGTACTTATTTATCTGTAGCTTGATATTCATTGAGTAGATAAATATACCATAGTGGCCTTTAAGCAGGGGGGTATAGCTACTTTCCGGCGTGTATAGCCAAGCGCAGACGCTGTTTTCGGATTATGGGGAATTGACGGTCGAGGTTTTAAGAAACACTATTGAGCAGTATATCGCCGACGCGGTATACATCCCCGGCTCCCACGGTGATCACAATATCCCCTGGGCTGGTGTTGTCTTTGAGATAGTTTGCTATCTCCTCAAACGCTTGCATGTACATGCAGGGCTGGCCGGTTTGCGAGATGGCTTGCACCAGGTCACGGGAGTGAACCTCGCCAGTGTCCTTTTCCCGTGCTGCGTAGATATCGGTTATTATGAGCCGGTCGGCCTGTTTGAAAGCATGCACAAATTCGTTAAACAGCTTTTTGGTGCGGGTGTATGTATGGGGCTGAAATACGCACCATATCCTGTTGTGGGGATAGCTTTTCACCGTCTCTAGGGTGGCCTTTATTTCGGTGGGGTGATGGGCGTAATCGTCTAGGATGGTGACGTCACCCATCTTGCCCTTGAATTCCAAACGGCGGTGGGTGCCCTTGTAGGTTGCCAGGGCCTCCTTTATTACCTCGAAGGGTATGCCTAGGGCATATGCGGCAGCAGTTGCCGCCAAGGCATTGTACACGTTGTGCTTGCCGGGTACGGCAAGATCCACATTGCCTACGTATTCTCCTTTATGATAGGCTTTGAAGCAAGCCGTTCCCTGGCTGCTGTAATGTATATCGCAGGCTTTCCAGTCTGATGGATCTTTGATGCCATAGCTTATGGTGTTGCATTGAAGCTGGGAAAGCAGCTTTGACACCAGCGGGTCATCGGCGCAGCCCACCGTGTAACCGTTTTGTGGTACCAGATGTGCGAACTTGCTGAATGCCTGGTATATGTGGTTTATGTCTTTAAAATAGTCCAGGTGGTCTGCGTCTATATTTAAGACAATGGCTATGTACGGCTTAAAGTGGAGGAAGCTTTCAACGTATTCGCAGGCCTCGGTTATGAAGTATGGGCTGTTGCCCGTGCGTACGTTGCCGCCTATGATGTCCAATTCCCCGCCCACCAGTATGGTTGGGTCCAATTTTGCATGGAGCAGAATGGTTGAAAGCATGGAGGTGGCGGTGGTTTTGCCGTGGGTGCCCGATACAGCTATGGAATAGGGATAGGCTTCCATGATCTGGCCCAGCAGCGTGGCCCTGTCGATAACGGGGATGTTCCTTTTATGAGCTTCCTGGATTTCGGGATTATCCGCTTTGACGGCGGCGGTGTGTACCACCAGCCGAGCCCCCTGTATATTAGCGGGGTGATGGCCTATAAATACCTTTGCGCCTTTTTTCGTGAGCCTCTGCGTGATGTGGGATTCCTTCAAATCCGAGCCGGTCACCGTATATCCCCGCTGAAGCAGTATCTCAGCCAAGCCGCTCATGCTGATACCGCCTATACCTACAAAATGGACCTGACATCCTCTAAAATGGTCTATATGGATCGTTTGCATCATTGCACACTCCTTGATATAAAGGCTATTTCCTATTATAACCGTTGGTATTACTGTTAATCAATGGGCCAAATTATTAAATAGAGATTGACTTTATGGCGTTCTTATCATATAATTATATATCGAGATAGGGATGTATGATTGATAATTTTCAATTTGGAGGGGTGCCCGAGTGGCCAAAGGGGGCAGACTGTAAATCTGTTGGCGCAGCCTTCGGTGGTTCGAATCCATCCCCCTCCACCAGGAAAAGGGTGGTCGATGTGAAAGGTGAACCACCCTTTTAGTATTTTCTTGAATCTGAAGGATTTCGGTTTTCTGCCTCGTGTGGCGCTGTTGTGGCTCTGCGCTTATGTTGATTTTTTAAAAGGGGTATGATATACTTAGATTCATTGTAAAAACATAAATCGGTTTAGCCAGTATTTTTCGCTTGAGGAGGAGAACAAATGAAGAGGAGGCTGTTTACATCGGAATCTGTCACCGAGGGGCATCCCGATAAGATATGCGATAAGATCTCTGATGCCGTGCTGGATGCCATTTTGGCCAAGGATCCCTATGCCAGGGTGGCGTGTGAGACCGCTGTGACCACCGGTCTCGTATTAGTCATGGGAGAGATCACCACTGACTGTTATGTGGATATCCCCAGCATCGTACGTGAGACAGTTCGCGAAATAGGATATACAAGAGCTAAATATGGCTTTGATGCTGATACCTGTGCCGTTATAACCTCTATAGATGAGCAGTCTCCCGATATCGCCATAGGGGTGAACAAATCCCTTGAGGTCAAGATGCATGAGATGGAGGACGATGTAGAGGCCATCGGGGCGGGCGATCAGGGCATGATGTTTGGCTTTGCCTGCAACGAGACCCCCGAGCTTATGCCTTTGCCCATTTCGCTGGCCCATAAGATCACCAGGAGATTGGCTGAGGTGCGCAAGGATGGCACGTTGGAGTACTTAAGGCCCGATGGGAAATCCCAGGTTACTGTTGAATATGAGGGGGACAAGCCGGTGCGCGTACATACCGTCGTCGTTTCGACACAGCACAGCCCGGATGTCGACCACTCTACCATAGAAAAGGACGTAATTGAAAAGGTTATAAAGGCCGTTATTCCTTCCGAGCTTCTGGATGACAGGACCCGTTACCTGGTCAACCCGACCGGCCGCTTCGTGGTAGGGGGGCCTCAAGGCGATTCGGGACTTACCGGCCGTAAGATCATAGTGGACACTTATGGTGGATATGCGCGGCACGGTGGCGGTGCCTTCTCCGGCAAGGACCCCACTAAAGTGGATCGCTCGGCCAGCTATGCGGTCCGGTATGTAGCTAAAAACATCGTTGCGGCTGGGCTGGCTGATAAGTGCGAGGTAGCAGTTGCCTATGCTATAGGCGTGGCCAGGCCGGTATCCATTAGCGTTGATACATTTGGCACAGCGAAGGTGCCGGAGGAGCTTATCCTAGAGCTTATACACAAGAACTTTGACCTAAGGCCCGGTGCCATCATAAGGGACCTCAATTTGAGGAGGCCCATATATAAACAGACGGCTGCTTACGGGCATTTTGGGCGTACCGATGTGGACCTGCCGTGGGAGAAGACGGATAAGGCTCAGGCGTTGAGGGAGCAGGCCTTTGGTAGGTAAGCAGGTTTGCTGCAGGTAATGGAATAGCTTCGCTTATATAGAGTATTAAGCGCGTGCTTTTTGAAACGTATATATAGCAGGATATGCATGCCCCAGTCTCAAAATGGGATTGGGGTTTTTTATTTTATGGGGGTATGCCTCACCTCTTGAAGCGTGGCGGCATACTATGGAATGTGAGAGTGGATTGATCCTGCGCTGCAGAGGGGGAATATGAATGTACATCGATACGTACCTTGCCATTGCTCTGTGGATATTTGGCATATTCGGGTTTATATGCTTTGTGGTACTGGTGCTTCGCGATATATCATCGGCGTTGGGCAATAAAAAAGGGAGTTTCAATGTGGTCATAACGGCACAGAATCAGGAGGATGTCATAGAGGGCATTGTAAGGGGGTTTATCCTTAAAACGGCGGTGGACGGGGATTCGTTGGTCAACATCGTGCTGGTGGATGTGGGCTCATACGATGATACGCCAAAGGTGATGGAACGCCTTGCCAGGCAATATCCCTACATAAAGTTTCTAAAGCCAGGGGAGCTGTGCGGTTATTTGACCAAATTGATACAGGGTTTCAAATGATATTTCAGGAAAGATATAGGGCTGTATTTTAATATGCAGGAAAAACGGGCGATCTCCATAAAGCCGGGAAAGGTTATTTCCCGGCTTTTTTCATGCCCTCTAAAGCCGGGCTATCATGTAGTATGAGCTGTACAGCTTAAGGAAAATTGGTGCAGGGCCGGTCCTCGATGAATGGGAGGGTGCATTGCTTTGGAATACCTGCTTAAAGGGCTGGTGGAAAGGGCTAAAGGGGGAGATACTGCCGCTGCTCAACAGGTCATCGATAGGCTGTATCCCCTCATCTGTTCCGCTATGCGGCGGCATGGGCATGGGCTTGATAGGGAGGACCTTTACCAGGAAGCCTGCCTCATAGTCCTTCAGTGTATAAAGGACTTCGACCCTTCAAAGGGGATACCGTTCTTGGTGTACGTTAAAAAGAGGGTGTATTTTGGGCTGATGAATGTGGGCAGGCAAAGGGTTTTGGCCATTTCGCTGGATAAGGAATTGGAAGGGCATGACGGCGATACCTGTACCCTGGCGGATTTGCTGGTGAGCCCTCAGCTCGGTGTGGACGAGACAGTGGTGCAGAGCGATGAGGTTAGGCGGCTATACTGCGCCATAGGCAAGCTATCGTCTAAACAGAGACAGGTTGTACTCCTGCACTTTTTCTATGGCTTGAAATACAAGGATATTGCTCGAGCAAGGAATATCCACTACAAATCGGTGCTCAGGCTTAAAGATAGGGCTTTAAAATCCTTAAAAGAGCACCTGGAAAAGATGGAGAGAAATGTGTCTCTCGGAAGCCGGTTTTGAATTCTAGAAAGTAGATAGAGGAAAGGAGGTGTTGGTTATGGCACTGTCTGTAAGGCCTGTGGATGCAAGGTTACAGATTCAGCTGGATATGGGGCAGGACCAGAATGGAAGGAGGATTACCAGGACTC
The DNA here is from genome assembly GCA_023622385.1 of Bacillota bacterium. Classification (GTDB taxonomy): domain Bacteria; phylum Bacillota; class Clostridia; order Caldicoprobacterales; family Caldicoprobacteraceae; genus Caldicoprobacter. The sequence goes on from JAMNZI010000040.1 coordinate 7,168, forward strand.
GAACCTTGAACAGGGTAAAACCAGGTGTATCTGACGAGGACCTTTACAACATAGCTGCCGCTCTGGCATCGCTGCAGTCTCATCCGGTAATAGCTATCCGCAAGACGGCGCAGTTCGATTACGTCAACGATTAAGTAAACCTAAAATTCAGGTATAGGAGGTGAGGTAAGTGGCGCAGACGTTGGAGATGGTTTTCAGGACGGGACAGGGCAGGACCTACCGCATTGCGCTGGATGACCCGCGTTTTGACCTCCAACCTTCCGAGGTTAAGGCTTTCATGGACCTGGTGATCAGCGTAAATCCTTTCAATATAGAGGGTGGGTTGGTCGAAATCGTGGGAGCCAACATCATCGATACCGAGATTCAGCCGCTACAGCTGGTTTAAAGTAAAGATAGAGGAGTGCATGCCACTCCTCTATCTTATGTGCGCATAGCATGGGTAGCGGCTTGGCAGTGCAAGTGCGCTTTATGCTTTGCGCTCTCATATGGCTTGTATAGATTTTATGGTTTTATAAAGTATTTTTACACTGTTATGTTGACCCGTTCATAAAATGTGGTAAGGGGGAATGGGGATGGAACAGCTACTCACCCTTGTGGGCAATGTCGGCTTTCCCATCGTGTTGTCTGTGTATCTGCTGGTTCGCATTGAGGGAAAGCTAGAGGGTTTGACGCAGTCGATCCAGGAACTGGCACGGGCCATATCAGCAATACAGCGTTGAAAAAATCTGCGTTTTATCATAGCTGCTCTGTCTGCTATGCGTTGGCCATGGGCTTTAAGTTTTTGGATATTGACTTCAATGAAAGCGATGTTGTATAATTCCTAACAATAAAAATGGGGATATTGTATAAAAGGCTGTGAACGGGAAAAGTACATCCACCGTGAGCCTCCAGAGAGCCGGGATGAGGTGCGAGCCCGGTGGCAAGCGGTGTATGGAAGTTCTCCCGGGAGCCGCAGGCTGAAGGGGAATGCCCGCCACTTCAAGATGAGCCTGCGCCTACAGTGTGGTTGACTGTTGTGCAAGGGCTGGGAAATGAGGAGCGAATAATTGTAATTGGGGATTAAGAGGCGTTCCCTGTGTAGGCTGAGACGGTGGCCTTCGCCGTTATCCACGAAGGGGGATATGGCGCCTTTGCAGCTTTTAAGCCCGGTTACGTGTTTGGCTTTCCGTTGAGGTGGCATTGATGGGAGGAGGGCATCGGAGGCGATGCGCTGTTTAAGCCTGCAGCCATCATTAGCTGCGGTTGCGCTATATGTGCACCTGTAAGAGGTTAGGCTAAAGTTTGACTGACGGGCTTGTGGATGGCGATGGCAAGTATCCTTAAACGAGAGGGTTATCGTAGTCGATAGCCAATTTAGGTGGTACCGCGGGAAA
>JAMNZI010000091.1 GCA_023622385.1 Bacillota bacterium
GAAAACGTAAGCTATGGTGCCACCTGTTGTGCTGAAAGGGTGGCTATATTCTCTGCTGTAGCTGATGGGAAGCGCAGCTTCAAAGCTATAGCCGTAGTATCGGATCATAAAGGCTTTACCTTCCCGTGTGGGATATGTCGTCAAGTGATGCTGGAATTCGATATTCCTACGGTAATTGTAGCCAATGGCAAAGGGGAATGCGTACAATATACTTTGAATGACCTTTTACCGAATGGGTTTAAGAATTTGGATATGCCAGAAGGAGAGTGATTGGTCGTTGTCTCAAGGATTTCGTTCGGGGTTTGTCGCCATTGTAGGCAGGCCCAACGTGGGTAAGTCCACCCTCATGAATAGCATGGTAGGGGAAAAAATTGCCATAATCTCGGATAAGCCTCAAACCACTCGCAATCGCATACAGTGCGTGCTCACCCGATCCGACTATCAGATCATATTCATCGATACCCCGGGGATTCACAAGCCTAAGAATAGGCTGGGAGAGTATATGGTACAGGCAGCCAGGAGCGCGCTAGAGGAAGTGGATGTCGTGCTGTTCGTAGTGGATATATGGGAGGGCATAGGTGGCGGCGATAGGTTTATAGCCGAGGAACTTAAGAAGGTCAAGACGCCCGTCATCCTGGCAGCCAACAAGGTAGATAGGGTTAAATCGGTTGAGGATGCGCGAAAGACGGCTGAAGACTTACGCGAGTGGGGCGGTTTCGATGAGGTGATATTAGTTTCAGCGCTAAATGGCACCAACTTGGACAAACTGGAGAGCACCATAATATCTTACCTGCCTGAAGGACCCAAATATTACCCGGATGATATGGTTACCGACCAGCCCGAACGGTTTGTGGTGGCTGAGCTTATCCGGGAAAAGGCGCTTGAGCTGCTGGAAGAAGAGGTGCCCCATGGTATAGGGGTTGAGATCAATTCCTTTAAAGAGCGCCAGGATAAAAATATTATAGACATATATGCTACCATATACTGTGAGAAGAAAAGCCATAAGGGCATAATAATAGGGAAAGGAGGTTCTATGCTGCGCCAGATAGGTACTCGGGCCAGGCACGATATCGAGCGCCTTCTAGGCGCCCATGTGTATCTCGAGTTGTGGGTAAAGGTAAGGGAGAACTGGAGAAACAACGTCATCGATTTAAAAAATTTAGGTTATGATTAACGTATACGGATTATTTTACATGGAATATGGGTCAAGCATGGCGGAAACCCTAATAAATGTAATAAATACATTTATACAGACAGGGGGTTTATAGTATATGGTAGATTTATTATGGAGCCTGTTTGAAAAGACCGGCTGGATTAGCAGTTATCTGCTCTATAAAGCCGTGCAGCGGGTTGAGGGGGAACGCTATCTTGACCCATCGGTGAGCACTTCGGGGGAGGAGAAAAAAGTCTATCAGGTTGGGAAGGAATAGGGAATCATGAATATTGTACGTACCGAAGGTGTGGTTTTGAGATATACAAATTTTAAAGAAGCCGATAGGATGCTTACCGTTTTTTCTCCGGAGAGGGGTAAGATGCAGGTGCTAGCGAGGGGATGCCGTAAGCCTAATAGTCGGCTCCTGGCGGCCAGTCAGGTCTTCTGCTACGCCGATTACGTATTTATAAAGTCAAAGGAAATCTATATCGCTACCCAGGCTGAGGTTAAGAATTCCTTTTACAATATTCGCAATGGCGTAGAGAGGCTTGCCTATGGCACATATATTCTGAATCTAACTGAAGAGGCGGTAAACTATAATGAAAGTAATTTCCGCCTCTTTTATATGTTGTTGCATACCCTATCCCATCTGGCATATGGAGAGGCCATTGCTGAGGATATAACCCATATATTCGAGCTTAAGCTGATTGACGTGCTTGGCTACCGCCCGGTGCTCGACAGGTGCCTGGTATGCGGGCAAAAGCCGGAAAGCAACCCTTTATTTTTTAGCGTTTCTGAAGGCGGAATTATATGCGCCCAATGCAATAACGACATAAAAAATGGATACACTATCCATAGGAGCACCCTTCAAACCATGAGGTATATACTGGATGTGGACATAAGGCGCCTGGGAGGGTTGAAATTTTCGCAGCTGGTAAGGGACGAGCTAGACAACATTTTGTCGCATTATTTGAGCTACAGGCTGGAGAAGACCATAAAGGCCAGACAGTTTATAAACCAGATAAAATGCGAGGTATGAGCGTTTTTTATATGATTTGGCCATGTATTGAAGTAAAAAGTCAAAAAGGATATTGACTAAAAAGATAAATTTGGTATAAGATAATGCAGGATAAGATGCAAATCGCTATGTTAAATTCATAAATCAAGCCAAGAGATGAATAAAAAAAGGATAAGGGCTTAAGAGCTTGTTTTAACCTAAAGTTCATGAAAATTGTTAACGATGAATTTCATACATAGAACAGGAGGAAAAAAGATGAAGAAATACGTGTATCTCTTCAGCGAAGGCAATGCCAATATGAGAAATCTTTTAGGAGGTAAGGGTGCCAACCTTGCCGAAATGATGAACCTTGGCTTACCTGTTCCACCAGGTTTTACCGTAACTACCGAGGCCTGTACGCGATATTATGAGGATGGCCAAACCATAGCTCCTGAGATCGAAGAACAGATATATGAAGCTATGGAAAAAGTGGAAAAAATAGTGGGCAAAAAGTTTGGCGATATTGACAATCCTTTCTTGGTGTCGGTTCGTTCAGGTGCGAGGGTATCCATGCCTGGAATGATGGATACCATTTTGAACCTGGGACTCAATGATGTGGCTGTAGAAGGATTGGCTAAGCAGACCAACAATGAGAGGTTTGCATACGACAGCTACAGGCGATTCATCCAGATGTTTTCCGATGTGGTAATGGGCATTGACAAGAACAAGTTCGAAAAGATACTCGATGAAGTGAAGGAGAAAAAGGGAGTAAAGCACGACGTTGAGCTGACAGCGGAAGATCTCAAAGAGGTGGTCAAACGTTTCAAAGAGCTGTACAAGCAGGAGATGGGCGTGGAGTTTCCGCAGGATCCAAAGGTTCAGCTGTTGGAAGCTGTCAAAGCAGTATTCCGCTCATGGAACAATCCCAGGGCGATTGTTTACAGGCGTATGAACGATATACCATCTGATTGGGGTACCGCTGTAAACGTACAGGCAATGGTGTTCGGCAACATGGGTAACGACTCCGGAACGGGCGTTGCTTTTACCAGAAACCCGGCAACCGGTGAAAAGAAGATATACGGCGAATTCTTGATGAATGCTCAGGGGGAAGACGTTGTAGCTGGTATCAGAACTCCTGAGCCGCTTGATAAGCTGAGAGAGACCATGCCTGAAATATACAATCAGTTCATCCAAATTGCTGAGACGCTGGAAAAGCACTACAGGGATATGCAGGATATGGAGTTTACCATTGAACGCGGCAAGCTGTACATGCTCCAGACGCGCAACGGAAAGAGGACGGCTGCAGCTGCCCTGAAGATAGCGGTGGACATGGTAGCCGAAGGGCTCATCACCAAGGAAGAGGCTATCTTGAGGGTTGACCCCAAGCAGCTGGATGCGCTGTTACATCCCACATTTGATCCCGAGGCTCTCAAGAAGGCTAAACCCATTGCAAAAGGGCTTCCGGCTTCACCAGGTGCTGCTACCGGACAGGTATACTTTACTGCCGAGGAGGCTGTGGAAGCGGCTAAACAGGGTAAGAAGGTCATACTTGTCAGGGCTGAAACTTCGCCAGAAGACATCGAAGGTATGTATGCCGCCCAGGGTATATTGACGGCGCGCGGCGGTATGACTTCTCACGCAGCCGTAGTGGCTCGCGGTATCGGTACCTGCTGCGTAGCAGGGTGTGAACAGATCAGGATCAACGAAGAGGGCAAGTATTTCACCGTTGGCGATAAGGTATTTAAAGAGGGCGACTATATCTCCTTGGATGGAAATACTGGCTATGTGTATGGAGAGGAGCTGCCCACCCAAGATCCCTCTATGACTGGGGACTTTGCTACCCTTATGGAATGGGCCGACCAGGTAAGGACGCTTAAAGTTAGGGCCAATGCAGATACTCCAATAGATGCCGCTCAGGCGTTGAAATTTGGAGCTGAAGGTATTGGACTGTGCCGTACCGAGCACATGTTCTTTGACGAAGATAGAATCCCCGCTGTGAGGGAGATGATCGTCGCTCGAACGGAGGAAGAGAGGAGAAAGGCCCTTGCAAAATTGCTGCCAATGCAGAAGAACGATTTTAAGGCCATATACGAGGTAATGGAGGGCAGGCCGGTAACCATCAGGTTGTTGGATCCGCCACTGCATGAATTCCTGCCACATGACGATGAAGATATCAGAGAACTGGCACAGCAGATGGGCATCACCTTTGAAGAGCTGAAGGCTACAGTGGTTAAGCTACAGGAGTTCAACCCGATGCTGGGCCATCGTGGATGCCGTCTGGCCGTCACATATCCTGAAATAGCCGAGATGCAGACCAGGGCCATTATGGAGGCCGCCATAGAGGTCATGCAGGAGAAAGGCAATACCATATTGCCGGAGATCATGATACCTCTAGTAGGCGAGGCTAAAGAGCTCAAATTCGTCAAGGATGTAGTGGTCAGGACGGCTGAGCAGGTGATGAAGGAAAAGGGCGTAAAGATTGAATATAAGGTTGGAACCATGATAGAGGTGCCCAGAGCGGCTTTGACTGCCGACGAGATTGCAAAAGAAGCCGAATTCTTCTCCTTCGGTACCAATGACCTGACGCAGATGACCTTTGGCTTCTCGAGGGACGATGCCGGCAAGTTCCTGGAAGAGTATTACAACAAGAACATCTTCGAGAGCGATCCGTTCGCCAAGCTGGATCAGGTGGGCGTAGGCAAGCTCATGAAGATGGCGGTTGAATTGGGTAGAGCTGCAAGGCCGGATATAAAGATGGGTATATGCGGTGAGCATGGCGGAGATCCAAGCTCTGTTGAGTTCTGCCATCGTATCGGTTTGGATTATGTCTCCTGCTCGCCTTACAGGGTGCCTATTGCTCGGCTGGCTGCTGCACAGGCAAAGCTGAGAGAGAACAAGTAGGATGAAAGATTAAAGCAAAAAAGCATGGGGTTTAGCCCCATGCTTTTTTTGTTGAATTTTACCGAAAAGGTGATGCATTCTAAGATCAAGTTTACCTTTGAAAGGGCTGCTTATTTATCGAATAATTTCTTCTAGTTGTTAATTTAAGAAGGATATAGGGTATAAATGTGGTATATATAATATAGGAGGCATAAAAATTTTGATTTTTTGAGAAGGATGTCGAGGAGGTATGATCAGGCAGCGGATTGAGGGGCTGGAAGAGAAGGTTCTTTCACCGTACGCTTGTCTTAGCAGTCGAACAAGGGGAAGGCGGTATCCACTGGAAAAGTGTCAGATCCGCACCGAGTTTCAGCGAGACCGCGATAGGATATTGCACTGTAAATCTTTCCGCAGGCTGAAGCATAAAACCCAGGTGTTTATTGCGCCCGAAGGCGACCATTACAGGACGCGGCTTACCCATACTCTGGAAGTGGCTCAGATTGCACGCACTATTTCCAGGGCGCTGAGGCTCAATGAAGACTTAACTGAGGCCATAGCGCTGGGGCACGATTTAGGGCATACTCCTTTCGGCCACATAGGCGAAAGGTTTTTGGATAGCGTGACTAGCAATGGCTTTAAGCACAACCTTCACAGCCTGAGAGTGGTGGATGTATTGGAGGGCCAGAACGGGCTCAACCTCACATGGGAGGTAAGGGATGGAATCGCAAACCACACCATGTCGAGCAAGCCGCCTGCTACCCTTGAAGGTCAGGTGGTAAGGATAAGCGACCGAATTGCATATATAAACCACGACATAGATGATGCCTTAAGGGCCGGCATCATCACCATGGATGACTTACCCAAGGATTGCATTGAAGTGTTGGGCAGGACCCATGGCGAGAGGATCAATACCATGATAGTGGACGTAATTAAAAACAGCATGGACAGGCCGTCCATAAGCATGAGCCAGGATGTAAGCCAGGCCACAGAAAGGCTTAGAGTATTCATGTTTGAGAATGTGTACATGGGTTTCGTAGCCAAAAAACAGGAGGAAAAAGCCAGGTACGTACTTGAAACCCTGTATGGCTATTTTATGAAGCACCCTGATGCTCTTCCAGCCGAGTATCGTTCCCATATAGAAGCATATGGCATAGAGCAGGTGGTATGCGACTATATAGCCGGCATGACTGATCGCTATGCCCTCAAGATGTTTTACAACCTCTTCATACCTTTGGGATGTTAAAGATGGCGTATAAAATTCATGGCAAAAGCTGAGAATACTAACGATAGAACTTATGTCCGGCGGGTTCAGGGCAAAAAAATAAAAAGTAAAGAAGGAATTTTGATTTAAATGTCGAATATATGTATTCTATTTGAACGGCTTAGAAGTTCTTTAAAAATTTTATAAAATTTAAAGAGGAAAATCAAGAGCTATGTCGAATATATCTTAGGTTAGGTGAGGAAAGAATGGGAACATTCCTCCCCGATGAGTGGATTGATGAGGTGAGGGAGAAAAACGATATAGTAGATGTGATTTCTGAATATGTTCTTTTGAAACCCCAGGGGAAGGGTTTTTTTGGACTATGCCCTTTTCATACGGAAAAAACTCCCTCATTCCATGTCAATCCCGAAAAGCAGCTTTATCACTGCTTCGGATGTGGTGCGGGGGGCAATGTCTTTACGTTCATAATGGCCATGGAAAAGCTGGACTTTGTGGAAGCGGTAAAATTCCTGGCAGAGAGAGTGGGTATGGCATTACCCCAGACCACACAAGCGGAAGAGTTTATAAGGTCCAGAAGCAGGAGGGAGAGGATATATCAGATAAATCGTGAAGCTGCCAGATATTATCACAGGATGCTGTTTTCCCCTGAGGGAGGACATGCACTTTCATATTTGAAATCGCGGGGAGTGGACCTAAATACCATCAGGAAATTCGGCATAGGCTATGCACCCGATGGCTGGGAAAACGCGAAGCGACATTTGCTAAGCCTGGGGTTTGAGGAGGAACTTCTCATCCAGTCGGGTATAGTGGTGTCCAGCAAGGGAAAGACCTACGATCGTTTTCGTAACCGGGTAATTTTCCCCATCATCAAGCCCAGAGGGTTGGTGGTGGGATTCGGTGGAAGAGTACTTGACGATTCGCTTCCCAAATATTTAAATTCGCCCGAGAGCCCTGTATTTCAAAAGAGCAGCACTCTGTTTGGTTTAAACCTTATCAGAGCAGGTTCTTCGCTGGACCACATAATCATAGCAGAGGGGTATATGGATGTGGTAACCCTTCATCAGTTTAGCTTCAAAAATGCCGTGGCATCGCTAGGGACGTCGCTGACGCAGCAGCAGGCAAAACTTATAAGGCGATACACCCAGCAGGTATATATAGCTTATGATGGCGACACTGCTGGACAGAAGGCTACCCTGAGGGGACTTGATATACTCCAGGATGCAGGGTTAAGGGTAAAGGTGATTCTGTTTCCCCAAGATATGGACCCTGATGAGGTCTTGAGAAAATACGGCGCCGAATTCTTTAAGAAATTGATGGATAAAGCTGTATCTCTGGTGGATTACAAGCTGGACAGATTGCGCAGCCAGTATGACCTGGATACTCCCGAGGGGCGGATAGGATACGCCACAGAAGCTGCTAAGATATTGATACAGGTGCCAAATCTGCTTGAGCGGGATGTCCATATTCAACGGTTGGAAGCTCAAACGGGATTTTCCTCCAGGCTTTTGTACCAGCAGATTGCCCGGCTGGAGGGTTCGGCGCAAAAGGAAAGTGTAAAAAAGCATCTACTTGGTAATAATAGGTATGTCGGAAGGATGGCTGCTGACAGGGAGTCTATGCCTGGCCACATAAAAGCCGAAAGGTATCTGATCAACTTGATGGCTAGCAACGATTGGTTAGCCAAAAAAATAGCAGAAAAGGTTGAGAAAGAGCATTTTGAAGAGTCGATAAATAAGGAAATTTATGACATAGTTGTTGGGCTTCTTGGGTCAGGCAGGGAGGTTAGCGTTTCCCAGGTTCTAAGCTGTGTACAGGATCAGGATAAAATACAACAAATGGTTGAAATATTTGAGCAGCCGGTGGAGTACGATAATATTGATAAGTTTATTTCAGATTGTATAGACGAGATGATGTATCGCCATTTAGAAAAGCGCAGGCAGGAGGTAGTAGGGTTAATCAGAAAAATGGAACAAGAAGGGAAACAGGGAACCGATACCTATAAAGCTCTGCTGAGTGAGGTGGCTGTGTTGACCAAAAGGGTCAGGGCAAGTCGACACGGAAAGGAGGGGATATTGTGAAAAACGAAGAGAATAAGCAAAAAAATGACAAGCTGAAGAAGATAAAAGAGCTGATTGAAAAGGGAAAAGAAAAGGGCGTTTTGACCTATAAGGAGATCATGGATGTACTGGAAGACGTTGACCTGGACCCTGAGCAGATCGAAAAGATATACGATACTCTGGAATCTCTGGGCATAGATGTGCTGGATGAAGAAG
>JAMNZI010000178.1 GCA_023622385.1 Bacillota bacterium
AGGGTAGGGCAATAGCTACCATCATAGATCCTACGCAGCTCAATGTAGTGGTTGCGGTGGATGAGCTGGATATACCGAAGGTGAAAATAGGGCAGAAGGCCAGCATTGAGGTGGATGCTTTCCCCGATACGCTTTTCGAAGGAGAGGTTATAAAGATAGCCGACATAGGGCAATCTTCCGGCGGGGGAGTGACAACCTTTGACGTAACCATTTCCATTAAAGATCCGGGCGAGATTAAAATTGGGATGAGCGCGACTGCAGAAATCCAGGTGGACAGCAGAAATGGAGTGGTGCTCGTTCCCATAGAAGCCGTTCAGGAGAGGAATGGCGAAAAGTATGTGCTGGTGCCATCCGGCCCTTCGCAAGGCCGGCCTGAGGGCAAAGAGGGAGTAAGGGAAGGCCAAGCTTCTGAAGCCGAAATGCCGCGAGAAAGGGGCCGCATGATGGCAGGAAATAGGGGCCTAATTGCGCGCAACGGGAGCGCTTTCGGGGGAGTCGATTTTCGCAAGGTAGAGGTTGGCCTTACCAACGAAAATTATGCCGAAATAATAAGCGGGGTTGAAGAAGGGGAAGAGGTGCTCATCCCCACGTCCGGCACGACCAGCACCCGAAACGATTGGCGGGGCATGTTCCCTGGCTTTGGGGGCGTGAGGAATGCGGCGCCGCAGGGAGGGTTTGATAGACCCAGGATGCCGGAAAATAATCGTCGATGAGGATAAAAGGGTACGATTGATGGGAAAGAAGGTGCTTTGAAGCATGATACGGCTTGAAAACTTAAGCAAAATATACAGCATGGGGGATAATAGGGTTGTGGCCTTAAATGAAATATCACTATCCATCGACAAAGGCGAATTCGTCGCCATCATGGGGCCTTCGGGCTCCGGCAAATCCACCCTTATGAATATAATCGGTTGTCTGGATGTGGCCACACATGGGAAGTATTATCTGGATGGGCGCGATATAACCTCTTATAATCAGAATCAGTTGGCCGAGGTCCGCAATAAGAAGTTTGGGTTTGTCTTTCAAGGGTTTAATCTGCTGCCCAAGTTGACCGCCGTGGAAAACGTGGAGCTTCCGCTTGTATACGCCGGCGTAGGAGCCAAAAAAAGAAGGGAAGAAGCAATACGCGCCCTGGAGATGATGGGGCTGGGAAAACGTATATACCATAGGCCATCGGAGCTGTCTGGCGGGCAGCAGCAGCGGGTGGCAATCGCCAGGGCCCTTGTTAACCATCCATCGGTCATACTGGCCGATGAGCCAACGGGCAATTTGGATAGCAAGTCGGGCATGGAGATAATGGAGATATTTAGGGAGCTCCACTCTCAAGGTAATACCATCATACTCATTACCCACGACATAAACGTGGCCAGGTATGCCAAGCGAATGATCACTATACGCGACGGGCAAATTGTATCCGATGAAGAGGTGGAGAGGCGATGAAGTTTACGCGGGCTATCAGAATGGCTATTAGCTCCATTTTATCCAACAAGATGCGCTCATTTTTGACCATGTTGGGCGTAATTATAGGCGTTACCGCAGTAATTACCCTGATTGCCCTTGGACGGGGTTCTACCCAGCGGGTATCCAGTCAAATTGAAAGTCTGGGCACCAATTTGATCATCATCAACATTACGGGAGGAAGGAATCGCAGCGTCACCCAAGAGGACTTGCAGCGGATAAAAGGGATTTCCGGCGTCAGCGAGCTAGCGCCCGTGCTGAGCGGTGGCGTGACGGTAAAGGCCGGCAATAAGAATACCAGCACCTCTCTTGAGGCCACCACGCCCGGTTATCAGCAGGTAAGGAATACCTATGTCCAGCTGGGCAGGTTTTTGCTCCAAAACGATTTGGATATGCGCTTTAGAGTGGCGGTGGTGGGGGTGGATGTTGCCGATGAGCTGTTTGGGAGAAGGGATGTGATCGGCGAAGAGATTTCCATAAACGGAGTGGAATTCTCCATCGTTGGCATTTTGGAGGAAAAGGGGAGTTCGGTGGCTGGCTCCGATGACAACAGGATTATAATACCTCTAACTACAGGGCAGAGGCTTCTTAGAAGCACGGAGGTCCGGACCTTTTACGTTTCAACGCTGTCGCCCGACGTGGTAAACCAGGTGGTTGGAGAAATAGAGAGGTTTTTGACCAGAAAGTTTAACGATGAAAACAGCTTCAGGGTGTTTAACCAGACCCAGCTGCTTTCCACCATAAATGAGGCCACCGCAACGCTAACCATGATGCTAAGCGGCATTGCAGGCATATCGTTGCTGGTTGGCGGCATTGGGATCATGAACATAATGCTGGTATCCGTCACCGAGCGAACGCGCGAGATAGGGATAAGAAAGGCTATTGGTGCTAAAAAAAGGGATATACTGGTACAGTTTCTCATAGAATCGGCCGTAATCAGCGGATTGGGCGGTGTACTGGGGATAATAGTGGGCTTCATGGGTGCAAACTTTTTGAGCAGGATTTTGAACATTCCGGCAGCGATTTCGGCCGATGTGGTGTTGTTGGCTACCGGGTTTTCGGTTGGGGTAGGGATTATATTCGGGCTCTATCCGGCCAGCAAGGCGGCCAGCTTAAATCCAATTGATGCCTTGCGCTATGAGTGATAAAATAAAGGTAGTAGCTTGATATGTGAAAAACTTTTGAAAGGCAGTCCAATCCGGGTTCCGACATTTAGCAATTGAGAGCTCGTCCATCAAAAAATTCACAGTTAAAAGTAGAATTGACGGCCAACGATTTATATTTTGGTATAAGGCCAGTAGCCACATAAACAATCGGTGACCATATGGATGATGAAAGGGTGCTTTTGTACAATGCGAATGCTCGATATCATATTGAAAAAACGAGACGGTGGAGAGCTTAATCGAGAAGAGATAAATTTTTTCATCAGAGAGTATGTGGCAGGCCGGATTCCCGATTACCAGGCCTCCGCGCTGTTGATGGCCATATATTTTCAGGGCATGACGAGCCGCGAAACGGCAGACCTAACCTTGGCCATGGCTTATTCGGGGGAGACGGTGGACCTGTCGCCCGTGCCGGGAGTAAAGGTTGATAAGCACAGCACGGGCGGGGTAGGGGATACCACCACCTTGGTGGTTGCTCCCCTGGTGGCGGCCTGCGGGGTGCCGGTAGCCAAGATGTCGGGGAGAGGCCTGGGCCATACCGGCGGCACCATAGACAAGCTGGAGTCCATTCCGGGATTTAACCCGTTTCAACCGATAAAGGATTTTATTCGCATAGTGAAAGAAATAGGGGTAGCTGTGGTAGGGCAAACCGAAAGCTTGGTTCCTGCCGATAAAAAATTATATGCCCTGCGAGATGTGACGGGTACCGTTGAACATAAATCCCTCATTGCCAGCAGCGTTATGAGCAAGAAGATTGCTGCAGGGGCCGATGCCATAGTGCTGGACGTAAAAGCAGGTAGCGGCGCTTTTATGAGGTCGGTGGAAGATGCTTTTGAGCTGGCGCAGGAAATGGTTAGCGTAGGTGCCCATGTAGGGCGCCGTGTGGCAGCCGTCATTTCGGATATGAGCCAGCCCCTGGGCATGGCTATAGGCAATGCGCTGGAGGTAAAGGAAGCTATTGAGATATTAAAAGGCGAAAGGGCCGGAGCGCTTAAAGAGGTTTCGTTGCTATTGGGAGCTTATATGCTGTATACAGCCGGGCGCTGCTCCACCGTTGAACAGGGCCGCGAGATGGTGGAGGAGGCGCTGAATAGCGGTAAAGGTGCGCAAAAGCTCAAGGAGATGATCCGTGCCGAGGGTGGGGATGAACGGGTGGTGGATGATACCTCCCTTTTGCCGGTGGCTGACGAGGTTATCGCCATAAAAGCGCAGCAAGGCGGGTATATAAGCGATATGGATGCGTACAGCATAGGGCAAGCCGCTCGATTGCTGGGGGCTGGTAGGAATACCAAAGAGGATAAGATAGACCACAGGGTGGGCATCGTCTTGCATAATAGAGTAGGTGAAAAGGTGGAGAAGGGCGAAACGCTAGCCGAGTTTTATGTAACCCGAGAGGAGGCTTTGCAGGAAGCCATTGATATATTTAATAAAGGGATAATCATAGGGGAGCAGCCTCCTCAACTCAGGCCGTTGGTGCACGGCGTGGTAACAGTCGATGGCGTTGAACGGTGGCAGTAAATGAAAAAGCCGATCATATTATGATACAGGGGATATGTCGTTTTATAGCTGACTCATGGTGACGGACACACTATTTTATTGTCGGAATCTGTAAACGGTGCTGTCAGTTGATTGCTCTTGCAGAGTGCAATCTTTTGAGCTGTTTGACTTTATATCCGGATACGGCGCGTTAAACGATCGAATGGGAAAATCATGCAAAAGCAGGGCTTTTAAAAGCTGAGCCTTGATATAAAATATGGAGGTGGTATATGATGCTAAAGGCCGTTGATTTGCCTGATAGCATGAAAGCGGCGGTCTTAAAAAGTCCCTTTGAAATCGTGATTGAAGACAGACCTATACCCAAGGTGGGACCCGACGAGGTACTCATAAAGGTGATGGCCGTTGGCGTGTGCGGCTCGGATGTGCATTATTATGAAAGCGGCAGAATCGGCAGGTATGTAGTAGAGCGACCCATAATACTGGGGCATGAGTGTGCGGGCATAGTCGCTGCAGTAGGGGATAATGTAACTCGTTTTAAAGTGGGCGATCGGGTGGCTGTGGAGCCGGGTGTGACCTGCGGAACCTGTGAATATTGTAAACAAGGGCGGTACAATTTGTGCCCTGATGTCGAGTTTTTGGCTACCCCGCCCTATGATGGTGCGTTTGTCCAGTATTTCAAGCACAGGCAGGACTTCGTGTTTCACATTCCAGAGCATTTAACGTTTGAGGAAGCGGCTTTAATTGAGCCATTTTCGGTGGGGATACATGCTGCCGCCAGGGCAAATATAGGGCCGGGAGAAAAGGTTGCTGTTTTCGGTTTGGGGCCAGTGGGTTTGATGGCTGTAGTTGCGGCAAGAGCTTTTGGCGCCAGCGAGGTTGTGGCCGTGGATCTAGAGGAGATAAGGCTGGAAGCCGCTAAAAAGCTGGGCGCAAGTCTGACAATAAATGCTAGAGGGCAAGATGCACTTAAGGAGATTTTGAATTTCACAGATGGGAAAGGTGTCGATGTGGCCATAGAGGCCGCAGGTCATCCCAAGACGCTTCAGGATGCGCTGGCTTGTCTGCGGCGAGGTGGAAAGATGTTGATGGTGGGATTGCCTGCACAGGACAGCATTCCATTTAACGTTCCCGAGATCGTCGATAAGGAAGTGGACATATATGGGGTATTCAGGTATGCCAATACGTATCCCAAAGGAATTGAAATACTGTCGTCGGGCATAGCCGATGTTAAATCGCTTGTTACAGGAAAGTTTACTTTGGAGCAGACCGCTCAAGCCCTCGAAGAGGCGCGGGTAAATAAGTCTAAGCATATAAAGATAATGGTCTATCCCAACGGGATGTAAGCATGCATATGGGGCCAAAATGGTCGAGCAAAAACCACAACCTTCCTTATCCTTTAATTTATTGAGGAATAAAAATAAGATAAAGGGTGTACGCGTGCATGAAGGAAGATGGTTTGATACTGGTATTTGACATAGGTACCACGGGGGTAAAATGTGCTGCCTTTAAGCCCGATGGGGAGAGAGCCTGTGCCCATACTGTCAACTACAATACCGTCTATCCCAAGCCGGGATGGGCAGAACAGGATCCCGAGGATTACTGGAGAGGTATAGTTGCTGGGACCAAGGCTCTGCTGGAAGAAGGCGATATTAGCCCATCACGGATTGCAGTCATTGGTCTGAGCGGACACATGAATGGGTGTATTCCCGTGGACGCAAAGGGCAGTGCCCTATATCCAAACATCATCCATTCGGATTGCAGGAGCCAGGAGGAAGTAGGTCACCTTAAACAAATATTTGATGAAGGGCGTTTTTTCAGCATTACGGGTAACAGGATCGATCCGCATTACACCTTTACAAAGATACTGTGGTTAAAAAAGAATTATCCTGAAATATATGATAAGACGGCCTATTTTTTAAATTCCAAGGACTACATAGGTTTTATGTTAACCGGTAAGTTGGGGGTTACCGATTTTTCTGACGCTTCATTGACCTGCATGCTGGACATAAACCAAGGAAAGTGGGCAGAAGATATTCTGATTGAAGCAGGGGTAGATATACATAAGCTTCCGGAGCTGATGCCTTCTTTTCACGTCTTAGGGGGGCTATCCAAGCAGGCTGCCGATATCCTGGGGCTGAAGGCTGGGACGCCAGTGGTAGTTGGAGGTGGGGATGGGGCGTGTGCCACCAAAGGAGCCGGTGTGGTCAAAAAGGGACAGGCCTATAACTATATAGGGAGCAGTGCCTGGATATCAACTCTGAACGATCGACCCGTGCTGGACAAGAATGCCAGGATATTCCATTTCTTCGACCTTGATGGGAGGAATTACAACGTCACCGGGACGGTACAGTGTGCTGCCGCTGCTTACGATTGGGTCATTGAAAATATAGGCGGCTATGAACTGGAAAGAGTCGAGGCGAGGGATAGGGTCTTTGATATTATTGAAGATTCGGCGCGGCAGGCGCCCATCGGTTCAAACGGCGTGTTTTTTGTCCCCTATCTTATGGGAGAGAGGACGCCTCATTGGGACGAAAACACTAGGGGTGGGTTTGTGGGCCTTACGCTGTATCATGGGAAGAGCCACCTCTTTCGAGCGGTCTATGAAGGTATCGCTTTTGCCCTAAGGAATGTCCTGGACGTCTTTGAGGAAAACGGTTTGAGAGTTGAGGGGCTGACGTTGCTGGGAGGAGGAGCCAAGAGCAGGCTGTGGAACGAGATCATGTGCAACGTGTACGGCAGGCCCGTAAGGGTGCACAGCTTCCCGGGGGAGGCTACTTCCTTAGGCGCTGCAATCGCCGCAGGAGTAGGTGTTGGCATCTTTGACAGCTTCGAAGGGGCTTCTCAAATTATAGGTTATCAGCGTTTTTGTCAGCCGGTTCCAAGCGATGTACAGGCCTATCAAAGCTATTACAGGATATATAATATGATGTACAAGCAGCTAAAACCCATATATGACGAAATAGCAAGGTTGATGGAAAGTTAAAAGGAAAGTGACATGTGGTTGAATTTAGTCGTTAGGAGGATGTTAATGCGACTTGATAAGCTTACCAACGTCAAAATGGAAAACGTAAAGCTCAAGGGAGGACTACTGGGCTACGTTCAAGATTTAATCGTCAATGAGACCATTCCTTATCAGTACGATGTGCTCAATGATAATGTGGAGGGGGCACTTAAAAGCCATGCCATAGCCAATTTCCGCATTGCGGCGGGAGAGCAAAAGGGCGAGTTTTATGGCATGTTCTTTCAGGATAGCGATGTGGCTAAATGGCTAGAAGCTGCCAGCTACAGCCTGATGCTAGAACCTAATCCTGAGCTGGAAAAGATTTTGGATGACCTGGTTGACCTCATTGGCAGAGCACAACAGCCAGACGGGTATTTGAATACCTATTTTACAGTTGCCCATCCTGACGAGAGATGGACCAATTTGAGGGACATGCATGAGCTTTACTGCGCAGGGCATATGATGGAGGCCGCTGTTGCATACTACAGAGCTACTGGTAAGACCAAGCTTATTGACATCATGAGCAAGTTTACTGACCATATGTTAACCATACTTGGCCCTGAGCCAGGTAAAAAGAGAGGGTATCCCGGCCATCCGGAGATAGAGCTTGCGCTGGTTAAGATGTATAAGGTCACAGGAGACGAAAAATATTTGAAGCTTTCCAAGTTCTTCATAGATGAGAGGGGTACACAGCCGCATTATTTCACGCTCGAGGCTGAACAAAGGGGAGAAAACAAAAAGAGAACGGTGCAAGACGACATGTGGTCTACATACCACTATTATCAAGCTCATCTGCCGCTTAAGGAGCAGACAACTGCCGAAGGGCATGCGGTGAGGGCCATGTACCTTTTCGCCGGTGCGGCTGACGTGGCCAGGGAAACCGGCGATCAGGAATTGTTTGCGGTCCTCAAAAGGCTATGGAATAACGTGACTAATAGGAGAATGTACATAACCGCAGCCATAGGTTCGCAGAGCTATGGTGAGTCCTTCTCCCTTGATTACGATTTGCCAAACGATACCGTATACGCTGAGACCTGCGCTTCCATAGGCCTCGCGTTTTTTGCTCATAGAATGCTTCAGATGGACCCCGATAGCAGGTATGCGGATGTTTTGGAGAAAGCCATATACAATGGAATTTTAAGCGGTATATCCCTCGATGGCAAGAAGTTTTTTTACGTCAATCCCCTTGAGGTGGATCCCGAAACGTGCCAAAAGAGGCATGACCACTTCCATGTTAAGATAGAGCGCCAGGCCTGGTTTACCTGTGCCTGCTGTCCCGCCAATGTCAGCCGGCTTTATGCCTCCATAGGCGATTACATGTATTCTACTTCCAGCAATGGCGAGATATATATCCATCTCTTTGCCAATAGCAGCGCCAATATAGCTTTAGGTGACAGAAGCGTTGCGTTAGATGTTAATACCCGCTATCCCTGGGATGGGCACATAAACATCAAGGTCGACCCTGATTCAAAAGGGGAATTCGTCATAGCCATACGCGTTCCTTCATGGTGCTATGAGCCTTCCATTATGGTAAACGGCCAGCCTGTAAACATAAGGGAGCATATGGAAAGAGGGTACGTTAAGATAAAGAGGGTATGGGAACCAGGCGATGAAATTGACGTGTTTTATCCCATGAAGGCCATGCTGGTGCGAGCCAATCCCAAGGTACGCGAGGATGCCGGGAAAGTAGCCATACAGCGTGGCCCCATGGTTTATTGCATAGAAGAGGTGGATAACGGAAAAGGCTTGCACAGGATCATAGTTCCCAAGGATGTCGATTTTAAGGAAGCTTTTGAAGACGGGCTTTTAAACGGGGTAGTAACCATAAGCTTTAAGGCGTATAGGTTGAAAGGCTGGACCGACGATGAATGCTATAGCTTTGCTCAAAATAGCTATGAAGAAGTGGAGGTTAAGGCCGTGCCCTATTATGCATGGGGTAACAGGGGAGTTGGCGAGATGATGGTTTGGCTGAGAGAGGAAACCTGTATTTTGAGATGAGGATGAATTGCCTTTAAAAATACGGATAATATTTTCGTAAAATTGAGGGAGGTTAATTGCCTTGGATGTAAAAGAGAGAATCAATAAATTGCGTGAGAAGATGCAGGAAAAGGGCTTGGAGGCCTATATTGTCCCCAGCTCGGACCCACACATGAGCGAGTATGTGGCTTCCCGTTGGGAGGGCAGGAAATGGCTGTCGGGTTTTACGGGTTCGGCAGGGACTTTGGTTGTGACACGCCAAAGAAGCGGCCTTTGGACTGACGGCAGATACTACATACAGGCTGAAAAGCAGCTTGAAGGCACGGGGATTGAGCTTTTCAAAGCAGGTACGCCAGGGGTACCTGATTACGTAGAATGGCTCAGGCAGGAACTGCCTGAAAATAGCTGTGTTGGGATATGCGGCGAGGTGTTTTCTGTTTCCAAAGTTAGGGAGATGGAGAAGGAACTTTCAAAAAAGGGCATATGTTTGAACAAGGAATTTGACTTGGTGGATGAGGTTTGGGAAGGGCGACCCGCGGCACCGCAGCAGCCGGTATTTGTTCACGATGTGGCCTTTGCGGGAAAGACTACAGCTCAAAAGCTGGATATGGTGCGCCAGGAAATGGCGAAGAAAGGGGTCAATTACTATTTGATATGCAGCCTGGACGATGTGGCATGGCTGTATAATATTCGCGGCAGCGATATAGCCTACAATCCTGTGGCCATAGCATATGCCCTGGTGTCTTCCCATCAGGCTTGGCTATTTATTGATAAAAATAAGGTGCCTGGGGATGTGGCGCGCATGCTGGATGAGAATGGGGTAATCGTCGAGGACTACCAAAGGGTATATGAACACCTTGCTGGATTAAAGGAAAGCGATGCTATACTCTTTGACCCGGATGTCGCCAATAGCCGGCTCTATAATGCTATAGCAAATGGATGCAAGAAGGTAGAGGGCATGAGCATCGTTGCCAGGCTGAAGGCTATAAAAAATGAGGTTGAGATAGACAACCTCAAAAAGGCTCATGTGCGCGATGGGGTAGCCATGGTCAAATTCCTATACTGGCTTGAGCACAACTTGGGTAAGGAGAAAATAACCGAGATTACTGTGGCCGAAAAGCTGGAAGAGTTTAGGCGACAGCAGGAAGATTTCATGGGGCCAAGCTTTGCCACCATTGCAGCCTATAAGGACCATGCTGCCATGATGCATTATCAAGCCACTCCTGAAAGCTGCTATACCCTTGAGCAGGAAGGCTTTTTGCTCATCGATTCGGGAGGTCAATACTTGGGAGGGACTACCGATATAACCCGTACAATAGTTTTGGGGCCCATTACCGACAGGCAGCGAAGGGATTTTACGCTTGTGCTCAAAGGCCACATAAATTTGGCACGGGCGAGGTTCCTGTACGGGGCCACCGGCTCCAATATGGACGTATTGGCAAGGTTGCCATTATGGGAGCAGGGAATAGACTATAAATGCGGTACTGGGCATGGTGTAGGGTATTTTCTCAACGTGCACGAAGGGCCGCAGCGTTTAAGCCAGGTTCCCAACAACGTAAAACTGGAAAAGGGGATGATCGTGACCAACGAGCCGGGGGTGTATATCGAGGGACAGTATGGCATACGCACTGAAAATGAGATGCTGGTAGTAGAGGATAGACGGACTGAATTTGGCGAATTTTTGAGATTTGAACCTATAACTTACTGTCCCATTGACCTCAATGGAGTTGATCCTGAGCTGTTGAGCCAAGAGGAAAAGAAGTGGCTCAATGAATACCACAGCATGGTGTATGACCTGTTATCGCCATTGCTGGATGAAAATGAGAGGGAATGGCTCAAAGTCAAGACCAAACCCATAGAATAATCGGATGGGCTGGAGGAGCTAAATAGGCTTAACAGGAATTTATTTTCGGAGATAAAACAAAAAGGAGCCACAGGGTTTTATAAGCCCCACGGCTCCTATTTATTTTTTATATAAAGGCGGGCTATTTCATTCCGAATAGCTCTTCCTTAAGGTCGAGGTAATACAGGTAATCTTCGGGTTTTACGTTGGGCGGGCAGCGATGATCGCAGAACGGTATATATCCTCCCCTTTCCACCAGCGGCACCAGGCCTTCAAGGTATTCCTTTATGGCTTCTTTGCCTTGAGCCAATACCATCTTATCTACACCGCCCATGATCCTCAAATCTTTTCCGTATTGGTCAAGGAGCTCTTTTGGATGGCAGCAGCTGTTGACTTCATAGGGGAACAGGCAATTGATGCCGCTCTCTAAAAAGTAAGGCAAGAGAGGCCGGACATCGCCATCGCAGTCAACATACCATATATCTATACCGGCTTCCTTAAGCTTCTTGTGTATGCGCTTATAGCGCGGCACCACCACGTTTTTAAAGAAATCTATAGACACTATGGGGCCGTTTTTGAAGCATATGTCCTCCCATCCCGCTGCAAAATCGAAGTCAAAATGGGGCAACACCTGATCCAGGAAATCCTCAACCAGGACGCAGCAGGTCTCCACCATATCCTCCACCATATCGGGATAGTCATAGCAGGCATATGCCAGGCCTTCGAATGTGAGCATGTCGCGAATCTTGCCGATCATGGAGCCGGTATTTACGCCCAGAGGATAATCCCTGTCATCTGGGTGAGCCTTTTTGAGAGCTTCGATGTCAACTTTTCGTGAAGGGTCATCTCTGCGGAAACGCTCTTCTTTGCACCTTTTCCAGTCTTCGGGGGTCACGATGGAGGATTTTATAAAGTGGGGGATGGTGTCATGGTCATCCTTTGGAACTTCAGCCAGGAGGCCATCGCTGTTGATGAGGATTTTGGTGGTCTCAGTCTCTTCAATCACCTTTGTTTCAAAAGGAGGAGACATCCATACGTTGCCGCTTATTACTTCTATTCTGTCGAAATTGAAAAAGATGTCGGCTTCATGGTTGTTGGTGATGTTGTTTTCCACAAATATGGACCATTCTTTGAAATTTTCATCCCAGTATCCAAACTCCATGTTGAAGCACCGGTCAAAGGGCTTGTAATGCATCTGGTTGTTAAACCGCTCTCGGTCTGTCATGGTCCCCTTCCATTTCGGGCGACAAGGCGTTATTGTTTTCATAAAAATTTCCTCCTTATTGGCCTTTTATTTGTTTGTTTTGTTATTACCCCTTTGTCCTGTTCCGAAGTAAGCAAAAAATATTTTATCATATTTTTTGCAATTTATCATTATATTGTAAAAAATAGAATCTTCTTACATAGCATTTACATAAAATGAAGGCAAATGGACTTTGACGCTCCTTCTTGTTTGCTAGACATGAAAAATTAACAGCCGTTCTATTACACTCTATACAGATGCGAATCTTTGGTGTAGCGGTTGGCATAACAGCTGGCAGCATAGCTTTCAGGTTTAATCTTTGGTTCAAAAGCCGTGCCTTTAGCCATGGCCACCATCTCATTTATCAAATCCTTGGTGGCACCTTTGGTCCCCACATCAAGATGAAACTCAAAATGTATATCGCCTGAACGGCCCGAAGGCCTAAGTAAGCACTGTACTATTTTCTCAATTTTATCGGGAGTGAACAGGGCCGCTACTTCCAGGGTCCTGGCGGTCTCGTAATATATCTTCTCTCGCAGACTTTTGATGGGTCTGGGAACTACATGCTTTGTGATGAAGCCGATAGCCCCCCTGCCGATACGGTGAAGGTGTATGGCCGTTACGAATACCGTCTTTCTCTCTACCTGTGAATCCGAGCCTACTGACAGGCGATATTCACAGTAAGGGGCCTGTTTGATGAAATTGAGTATATGGTCGTACACCTGATCAAACGTTAAGTTGTGGTATTTTGAGTTAGAGAACAACAACGGCTGTTGTTCCGCCTTGTTGGCTGTAGCTTTTATACCTACCCCTCCCGAGTTTTTGACTTATTATATATATTATTATACATCAATGGATACTACTTTCACAGGGTATTTATAAAATTTTTCTGCTGTGTTTTCCTTTATTTATGTAGCAAAATATGCTAATATTTGATATATAATCGAGAATTTTGAGGAAAAATAAACCAGAGAGGAGGGCGATGGGCGTGAAGGTCACCGTACTTGGTAAATATGGCCCGTTTCCTGCGGCTTCAGGGGCCTGTTCGGGATATCTGGTACAGGAGGGAAATACCAAGGTGCTGGTGGACTGTGGCAATGGTGTGCTCAGCCGGCTCCAGCAGATTTGCCCTATAGATGAATTAAACGCCATCATCATTTCGCATTTACACAGTGACCATGTGTCGGATATGCTGGTACTGCGTTATGCTTTGGATATTTTAAATGCCCGCGGGCTCAGAGAGCCCAAACCGCTTCCTGTGTATGTTCCTGAGACTCCTAGAGACGAGTACGATAGGTTGTTTTTTAAAGGCGTATTTGAAGTCCATCCCATACGAGATGGTATGCAGCTGCAAATAGACGGCCTATCATTTTATTTCCAGGAAATGACCCACCCCGTCCAGAGCTTCGGTATCAAAATCGCAGGGGAGAATAAGACGCTGGTGTATACGGGCGATACCAACTATAACGAAAGAATAGAATCGTTTGCCTGCGGCGCTGATCTCTTCATTGCCGATGCGGGGTTGCTGGAGAGGGACAAAACCGGTCCAAACGTGCCGCATCTTACCGCACGGGAAGTTGGGCTTATAGCGGCAAAAGCCAACGTGAAGCAGTTGATGCTCACCCATATATGGCCGTGGTACAACGAAGACGACGTACTGGCTGAAGCTAAAGAAAGTTATCCTGGAGCATTTATTGCCCAGGAAATGAAGGAATACAGCGTATAATAACGTATTCGGTACCGCTGACATTGGTGGAAGGGGTTTCATGGGCCTTGACGGTTTGGGTAAAACGCCCTGTGATATGGCTGACATCTGCCTATATCATCGGGATTGTGGTAGGAACGAGGCTCAATAAGGAGTTTGCCTTATTCGCTGGAGTGGCTGCCATCTTGGTGGCTGGTATGGCTTGGGTGTGGGAACGTAAGAGCAATACTGGCATGATCCCAGTATTGCTTCTATTTGGCTTGTTTGGCATTCTGGCCGTACAGGTAAGGCTCAATTCCAAAAACCCCCTTGGAGACATAACCGGTAAACTGGTGCAGATATATGGACAGGTTGTGGAAAGCCCTAGGTATGATGAACAGCGGGATATTTATGTAGTTGAGACGCTTTCAGCCGTGGTGGAGGGGGACAAGCGAAATGTAAAGGCCAAGGTCCAGGTTAGCGTTTATTTCGGAGACCAGCAAGAGGAGAGGCAGCGCTACAGCTATGGGGATATCGTCGAGGTAAGAGGTAGGCTGGAAGAGCCGCCGGGCCAGCGCAATCCAAAAGGGTTTGACTACAGGGCGTATCTGCAAAGGCGCGGCATCTATAACGTTATGTCGGTGCAGCCGTATAGTATAAAAAGGGTGGGTGTGGGGAGCCTTCCTTATCTGATGTCGTTAATTTATGCTTTAAAGAGCCGTGCTGAGGCCGTGTTTGATCAACATGTAGGCGGTAAAGAGGGCGCTCTTGTAAAGACCATGTTGCTCGGACAGAAGTGGCTGCTGCCTTCAGAGGTGCAGAGGGACTTTCAGGCTACCGGGCTATCTCACGTGCTTGCCATATCGGGTCTGCATGTAGGGTTTATTGCGGCTGCCTTGTCTTCCATTGCGGCGCTGCTGCGCCTTACAAAAAAGCAGGCTTTTGGCTTCCAGGTATGCCTGTTGTGTCTTTACTGCGTTATGGTGGGGGCTACCCCATCGGTGGTGCGGGCCGTTGTCATGGCGGCTTTACTTCTAGGGGGTAAAGCGGTAGGGCGCCAGCCCGATATGCTCAATAACCTGTTTGTGGCTGCCTTCTTCATATTGCTGCTTAGGCCTTTGGACCTTTTTGATGTGGGCTTTCAGCTATCCTTTGCGGCAGTTGTTGGCATCATCCTGTTTGTTGAGCGCTTTGAAAGCTGGTTGAAGTTTTTGCCCAGGTGGATGGCGGCCGGTTTATCGGTTACCCTGTCGGCTCAGCTAGGGGTATGGCCCATCATTGCCTATCATTTTAACGCTTTTTCGGTTATTTCCATGGTTACCAACCTGCTTTTGGTCCCCATGTCAGGATTGATAGTGTTAATGGGATTTGCGTTGATGGTCATGGGTTTGGTGATCCCGACCATGGGAATTTTACTTGGGCCGCCGATAAAGCTTCTGTGCTTTTTGCTTGTAAGGGGAAATGAAGTTTTGGCAGCTATCCCATGGGCTTTCATGCGCGTGGTATCGCCTTCGTTCTTTTTCCTGGCGTGCTATTACCTGGCAGTTTGGATTTTATCGCCGGAAAAGCCGAGATGGGTCAAACGGCCTTTTTTGTGGTGTGGGGCCATGGCAGCTGTCCTCTTGTTGGTTGGGATACTCATCCCCCTGCTGGATAATGACCTAAAGGTGGTATTTTTAGATGTAGGCCAGGGAGATTGTATATACATAAAAACTCCGGATGAAAAGCACATTTTGATAGACGGCGGCGGAAGAAGCGCAAGCCATACTGGCACGTTTGATGTTGGAGAAGACGTTGTAGTGCCATTTTTGCTGAAAAACGGAGTGGGACACCTTGACCTTGTAATTATGTCCCATGCCCATGATGACCATATCGGTGGCTTGATTGCGGTATTGGAGAGCATTCCTGTCAGGGCCTTTATGGAGTATCCGCCTGGCGAGGAAAGCGATAACTATGTGCGGCTTAAGGAACTGGTAAGCAGGAAGGGCATTAAAAACGTGTATGCCTATTCCGGCCTTTCGTATAGGGTGGGCAGGGATGTGTGGCTTGACGTGGTGTATCCCCATGTGGCAGATAAGCAGCCCGAGCGGTTATTCAGCGGGGGCGATAACAACCGTTCGCTGGTGATTCTGCTGCGCTATGGGGAGGCTAATGTGCTATTTACAGGAGATATAGAGGCGGATGTCGAGAAATACTTGTCGAAAAATTGGAATTTGCCGATAGATATATTGAAGGTTGCTCATCACGGCAGCAACACATCGTCTACCGATGAATGGCTTAAGGCCTTGAGGCCGCAGCTGGCGGTTATACAGGTGGGTAGAAACGCCTTTGGGCATCCCAGTTCCCAGGTGCTGCATAGGTTGGAAAATGGAGGGATAAAGGTGTTGCGGAACGACCGACACGGAGCAGTCATAGCCAGTTATGGGGGAAGAAAATGGCGCATACGGTGGATGCTTGATGAATGGTAAAAAGATGAAAGGCAAAACTAAAAGTAAGGGAGGGAAGCTGAAAGGCCATGAAGAGCTACAGGAAGGAGCTTTGGTTTGAGGTAAACAAGCGACGCGATTTCATCAATATTACCCCTGTTTTGGAGGAATGCGTCAGAGAAAGCGGCATAAAGGAAGGTTTGCTCCTGTGCAATGCCATGCATATCACCGCCAGCGTGTTTATAAATGATGACGAGCCGGGGCTTCATCAGGACTTTGAAGAATGGCTGGAGAAGTTGGCTCCCGAGAAACCCTATTCACAGTACAAACATAATGTATTTGAGGATAATGCCGATGCCCATTTAAAGCGCACCATAATGGGCAGAGAGGTAGTAGTAGCAATCACCAATGGTAAACTGGACCTGGGGCCATGGGAGCAGATTTTCTATGGCGAGTTTGATGGAAAACGGCGCAAGCGCGTGCTTGTCAAGATCATAGGGGAATAAATGGGAATAATTGTTCATGGAAGATGTAGGCTACATATGATAAAATATGTCTGTTAAGCCGCATCAGAGAGGAGGGCAGTCGTGGCTGTATTTGCTAAAAAAAACGGTCGGGTGGGATGTTTCATCCTCCATGGGGTGAACGGTGGCCGCTTCGGAGTAGAGCCCCTCTGTTCTTACCTTGAGGAGCAAGGGTATGGTACATACTGTTGTGAAATTGGCATGGAGTTTGGCTCTGTGAAGCTGTTTAACGCTTATGCTTATTTAGAATGGCTGAACAGGGCCGAGAGGGAATTTGAGGAGTTTTGTAAAAAATACAATTACGTTGTGGTCATAGGCGTCTCGATTGGAGGGCTGATAGGCATACTCCTTGCCGAAAAGTATATGGTGGATGCCTTGATAACCATAAATACCCCCATATATTTGCTGAATGCCAAGAAGCTGCTGGAAATGTTGTACCGTGAAGAGGTAGGAGCGGGAAATTTGTATCTCAGCAGGATTATTATCCTGGCTCTGTACCGCTTGATGGGTTTTAACAGGCTATTCCATCAAGTAAAAAAAGTATTATACAGGCTGCGCTGCCCTCTTTTAGTGATACAGGGGAAAAAGGACGATATCGTGGACTGGAAGAGCGCGTCTTACATATACGACAGTTTTTTGGGCCAAGCTAAAGAGATCCAATATTTTCCAAAATCCGGGCATTTTATCTTCTGCGATTGTGAAAGCCGACTGGTGTTCATCCGGTTGCATCAGTTTATTGAAAAGAGCGTGGAAAATAAGATGCTGTTGGAAGGGTATATTTGATTTTGCTGCAAGTTCAATTTGCCTAAAATATGGCTTGATAATACAAAACTTTGGATTTCATTTTAAGCAGACAAATATGTTTTTTTACAGTTAAGATAATACCATTTGATGAAGAAAGGGGTAGGGTACTCATGAAGAGGTTTGAAGATGCTAGCTGGAGAGAAAGCATGAGGATAAGGTTGGATTACAACAATATGATGTCGGATATGCTTGGGGAGGAATACGGCATAAGCAAGGAACAGATCCTCGCATTGCAGCCTAAGATAAAGGCTGCCATTGAGGCTTTGAAAGCCAAGAGGAAAGCCGGTAAAACCGAGTGGAGGGACCTGCCGTATACCCAGGCTGAGGTGGTCAAGGATATTCTGGCCACCGCAGAGGATATAAAGAGAAGATTCGAATGCTTTGTGGTATTGGGCATCGGTGGCTCGGCTTTGGGCCCTATAGCGGTACATCAAGCCCTCAATCACCTGCATTACAACGAGCTACCCAGAGAGAAACGAAATGGCTGCCCGAGGTTTTATGTAGTGGACAATATAGATCCCGAGCGAATGAAAGCTCTATTTGATATCATTGACGTCAAGAATACGGCCTTTAACGTCATAACCAAATCTGGCAGCACGTCCGAGACTATGGCTCAATTTTTGATTGTCAGGGATATGCTAAAGGAAGCTGTTGGCGAAGGGTACCGTGAGCACATCATTGCCACTACCGATGCAGAGAAGGGCAGTCTGATCCGTATAGCAAAAGAGGAAGGGTTTAAGACTTTCTACATTCCTGCAGGTGTAGGAGGTAGGTTCTCGGAGCTTTCACCTGTGGGGCTTTTGTCAGCGGCGGTGTGCGGCATCGATATCGAAGAGCTGCTGGCAGGGGCGGCTTATATGGATGAGCTGTGCAGCAAGGATGACATATTTGAAAACCCGGCTTATATGGCGGCTGTGCTCCAGTATATCGCCATGAAACAGGGCAAAAACATATCCGTCATGATGCCCTATGCCGATTCCTTGAAGTATATGGCCGACTGGTATGCTCAGCTGTGGGCTGAGAGCTTGGGCAAAAAGTTTGACCTTGAGGGCAGGGAAGTGTATGCGGGTCAAACCCCGGTAAAAGCGCTGGGCGTCACCGATCAGCATTCCCAGATACAGCTGTATACCGAAGGGCCTTTCGATAAGGTTATAACCTTCATAAAGGTAGAAAATTTCCGCAGCCAAGTCGATATTCCCAAAGGATACGAGGATATGCCTGCCGTTTCGTTCCTTGGAGGCCATACGCTGGGACAGCTTTTACATGCCGAGCAGACGGCCACTGAATATGCGCTTTATAAGGCCAAACGGATGAACAGGACCATCATACTGCCCGAGGTCAATGCGTTTACCGTGGGACAGCTGCTTTATCTGTTAGAAGTGGAAACGGCTTTTGCTGGTGAGCTGCTGGGCATCAATGCCTTCGATCAGCCTGGAGTGGAGGAAGGCAAGAACGCCACGTATGCGCTTATGGGCCGTCCGGGCTATGAGGAGAAAAAGATGGAACTGGAGGGTAGGCCAAAGAAGCGCGAGGAATATATAATATAGGGGGGATCACGGGGTTGAGAGCCACGGTAGATTGCGTGCATTGCTATCTGAAGCAGGCCGTGTCGTGCATGAAAATGGCGGGGCTAGATGAAAATTCTCAGCATGATATATTGTTTAAGCTCATGGATTATGTGAAAGGCTTTGACAGGGACGCCACCCCTGCTGAGAATTCCACCTATGCCGTTTTAAAAACCTATGAGCTTATGGGCGTGCACGACCCATATAAGGAAGTTAAAAGACAATCAAATGACCTGGCGCTTAAGCTTTACCCCCGTTTAAAGCGAGTGCTGGAAGGATATGAAGATAAGCTGTATGCTGCTCTTAAGATAGCAGTGGCAGGAAACGTGATTGATCTCGGCATAAGAAGAAGTTTCGACGTAGAAGGGGAGCTTCGGTACAGCTTGGATACGGGCTTTTCAAAGGACCATTATGATAGGTTTAAACAAAAACTTGAGAATGTGGATGAAGTGTTGTTTTTGGGTGACAATGCAGGAGAGATCGTGTTCGATAAGGTATTGGTGGAAGAACTGGTGAGCCTGGGGAAAAAGGTGACCTACGTGGTCAAAGAGGCCCCTGTGCTCAACGATTCCACCATGGAGGATGCCATCTATGTAGGTATGGACAAGGTGGCAAGGGTGATAACTACGGGCTCGCAGTTTCTTGGCATAAGCTTTAAACACATGTCCCGGGAGTTTGCCGATGCGCTGAACAGGGCCCCGCTCATCATATCGAAGGGGCAGGCCAATTTTGAGTCGCTTGAGCAGCATGAGATGGCACGGGATAGGGTGTTCTTTTTGCTCAAGATAAAATGCGATGAGGTGGCAAGAGCCGCAGGAGCTGCGTTGGGAGACGTCGTGTTTTTTACCGTGTAAAGGCGGATTAAGTGACATCGAGGTTAATATTTTTATAATAAAACTGAGAATTTGACATGGGATGTTAAGTGAACGCCGGGGATTGCCGCGTTGAGTCTAATGAGAATGGGGGATGAGCTGTGGGGCTAATAGTGCTGGATAATATTTTCTGGAAAGTGGATGTTGATAAGCTTCTTGAGAGATTTCGTTTGCAGCCGGGCAGCCAGGATGCGATGAGGGTAGAAGCGCTTGCGCGTGAGGCTGAAGAGATAGGCAGGCCAAAGGTATTGTATAAAGAGGCGTATATAGACGATAAAGGAGAGGACTTCGTAATAGTGGACGGCATTAAATTGACTAGCCGCATACTTAGCATCAATTTGGAGCAAGTGCACAGGGTGTTTCCGTATGTTATCACTTGCGGTACCGAACTGGAAAGGTGGTCCCAGGCGATAGATGATATTTTAGAGAAATACTGGGCAGAGGGTATCAAGGAGATGGCGCTGGCGGAAGCAACAAAAGCCTTTGAGAAGCACCTTGAGGAAAATTTTCATCCCGGCAAAACCTCAAGCATGAATCCAGGCTCGCTGCAGGATTGGCCGATAACCCAACAGAGGCAGCTTTTCCAGATATTGGATGACCCTAAACGGTATATAGGAGTAGAATTGACTGACAGCTATTTGATGCTGCCCATGAAGTCGGTATCGGGCATACGGTTTGCCACCCAGGCAGACTACGAGAACTGCAAGCTGTGCTCAAGGCAGAATTGTCCAAACAGAAGGGCGCCCTACGACCCGGAGCTTGCAAAGTCCTATGGAATGTAGTTAGGATATCGGCGAAAGGGGCCTAAATGGGGGATGAATAAGCCTTTTTCTTTGCTTGTGAAGCCGGCATCGGCTGACTGCAATCTGCGGTGTCAGTATTGCTTTTATATAGACAAGTCTTGCCTATACCCCGAAGTCGATGTTCATAGGATGCCCGATGAGGTTCTGGAGCGCATGATATCCACCTATATGGCAACCCAGCAGCCGGTTTACACGTTTGGCTGGCAGGGGGGAGAGCCCACTCTTATGGGAGTACGGTTTTTTGAAAAGGTGGTTTCCCTTCAGCGGCAGTACGGTAAACCTGGTTCCAAGGTGTCAAACGGGCTTCAGACCAATGCCATGCTGATGGACGATGAGCTGGCTGCGCTTCTGGCTCAGTACAATTTTCTGGTGGGGGTTAGTCTGGATGGACCAGAGGAGCTGCACGACTACTATCGCAGGACGGCCGGCGGGCAGGGAACCCACAGGAAGGTGCTTAAAGGCATCGAGTGCCTGCGCAGAAACAGGGTTGAGTTCAACATACTTACGCTGGTCAATTCAAAAAACGTGGGCCGAGGTAGAGAGATATACAAATATCTAAAAGATATGGGGTGTTTTTATCACCAGTACATCCCCTGTGTGGAGTTTGATGGGGACGGGAATCCCTTGCCCTATACCGTGTCAGGGGAAGAATGGGGAAAATTTTTGTGCGAGATTTTCGACGAATGGATAAGGACAGACGTCTATAAAGTATCTGTGAGGCTATTTGACTCCATATTAAATTTTCTTGTGGATGGGATATATACCACATGTCATTTGGCGGGAAATTGCTGTCATTACTTTGTGGTGGAATACAATGGTGATGTATACCCTTGTGATTTCTTTGTTACTGGAGAGCTTAGGTTAGGGAATGTGATGGAGAACAGCTGGGAGGAGCTAGAGAACAGCCCCACGTATGTGGAATTTGGACGGCAAAAGGCTGAGTGGAACAGCCAATGTCGGAAATGTCGATGGCTTTATATATGCTCGGGCGATTGTTTGAAACACAGGCTGTATGGCGCCGGTCATCCAGAAAGGTTGAGTTGGCTGTGCGCCGGCTGGAAAAAATTTTTTGAGCATTCCATGCCTCATTTCAGGCAACTGGCTTTGAAGATATTGAAAGAGAGGGAACGCGCTGGCATTATTGCAAAAACAGGGCGGTATGAGCTGTTTCCGGAAAAGCGGCTGGGACGCAATGATACCTGTTTTTGTGGCAGCGGCAAGAAGTATAAAAGGTGCCACGGAAATGTCAATATTATTGATGCTTCTTGGGCTTGATAAACTCTTTCCGTTTGACATGTACATTAGCTCAGTGGCCATAAGAAAAGCTCCTTGTTCATCCCTGCGGGGAGAGCAAGGAGCCTTCTTTTTGTGATCTTTTACCTTAATGGAGCCAGACTAATTCATCGTCATCTTGCTTGAGGCTTCTTACAGCAAAGATGTCAAGACCCCTGTGTGAGCACCTCATGGGCTTCCTTGAGCTTTTCTATTATAGGTATGCCCTGTGGGCATGCGCTCTCGCACTGGCCGCATTCTACGCAGTTGGAGGCATCCGCATTCTCCTGAATAAGCTTTTTATACTCTCTGCTCTGTCCTTCAATATCATCGTACAAGGAGGCGCTGTTGTACAGGCTGAATATCCTTGGGATATTTATCCCAGAAGGGCAGGGCATGCAGTAGTTGCAGGCTGTGCAGCTTACCTTTATCTTGCTTTCATAAGCGGCTTTTACCTTGGCGACCAGGTCGAGCTCTTCTTGAGTCATGGAATTGGGAGCCGCGTTTTTAAATATCTCGATATTTTCTTTAAGCTGTTCCATGGTGCTGACGCCGCTTAAGATGACGGTTACTTCTGGGAAGTTATACAGCCATCTAAATGCCCACTCGACCGGGGAACGCTTTACGCTGGCGCTGTTCCATAGTTCCTGAATATCTTTGGGTATGCTATGGGCAAGCCTACCCCCCTTTAAGGGCTCCATTATTACGACGGGTATTCCTTTGGATGCTGCGTAGCGCATGCCTTCTACTCCGGCTTGATATTTCTCGTCTAGAAAATTGAGTTGGATCTGGCACATCTTCCAGTTATACGCGTCTATTATCGTTTTAAATACCGGCAACTCATCGTGGAACGAAAACCCGGGATATTTTATCTTTCCAGATTCGACAGCTTTATCCAGGAACTTGAGTACGTCGTATTTTTCTACTTTTTCCCATTTTTCCTTGTCCAAAGCATGTACCAAATAAAAATCGATATAGTCAACTTGGAGTTTTGATAGTTGCTCGTCTAGCAGTTTTTCACAATCTTCATAAGATTCCACATTCCATATGGGGAGTTTAGTAGCCAATTTTACCCTTTCTCGGTATCCATCCTTTAAAGCCTTACCCACAACTATTTCACTATTGCCACCATGATATCCATAAGCGGTATCTATGTAATTGACCCCGTTATCAATTGCATACCTGATCAACTTGATGGCTTCTTCTTCATCGATAACCGAATAATCCTTTGAACCATCGGGCTGTGTTTGAAGGGGTAATCTCATACAACCCATACCAAATGTTGAAACTTTGAACCCTAGGCCCCCAAAATCCCTGTAATACAATTCTAATCCCTCCCTAATTTGATTATACTCCTCTAAATTATATCAAATTTATCATTGAAATTAAAGCTATTACTTATCGCTGTTTTTGAGGGATTTAACATATCCAGCGAAATCTGCATCGGCCCTGCCGATGTGGGTTATGATCCAGTCTACTACCTTTTTGCTAACCTGAATGGTAAAATGTAAGGACACCCCCTCTTCATTGAGCTTTCTCTTTAAATCTTCTACTTCCTCGAGGAAAGCTTGGTGCATCTTCAAATGTTGCTCATACTTTGGATAGCCGTACCTTTTTTGATAGTCCTGTTCAAAGTTGAAATGCGTCACCACGTAATCGGAGAGGAAGCCCATCAAGCGGTTTACTTCATCTTTGCCTTTACCTTCCACGCATGCTTGCAAAAAATCGTTGACGGCATTTATCAGTGCTTTGTGCTGCCTATCAATCTCCTCAATGCCGATTTCCAGCTCGGGCTTCCATCTTATGGACATAATACCACCTTCTTTCTGTCTTGTTCCTTATGATATACTTTCATAAACGGATTTTGAGGTTGTGAAACATATTTTTGTGATATTTACATGTTTGTTGCCATGTAGTACCATAACTTATGGGGTATACAAATTATCAGGGTGGCAAATCAAGGCCCAAGTTAAGTGAAAAGAATTATGAATTTGGGGGTACCTTATGCGCATTTTATACTTTGAGCCCTATTTTCGTAAAAGACGACATGCATTGGTCATGGAGTGCATAGGGCACATAAAGCAGGGACAGACAGCCTTGTACATACTGCCTTCAAGGGAAGCGATGTTTGATGTGAGGCGGCTTTTTTGCGAACAAATGGGAGGCATCTTCAACTGCTACGTTTTTGGCTTTGATGACCTGGAACGGATGGTCCTGGAGAAGGAGCTGAGGAAGAAGCGCGTCATCGACGATAACGAAAAAAGGGTCATATTAAGGCGGTTGGTTGAGGGGCTTTCAGAGGATAATTGTTTCAGGCGAGTGAGGCACAAGCAGGGCTTTTTAAATCTTATGATCGATACCATAAGGCTTTTTAAGCGCTCGTGCATTATGCCCGATGAGTTTTGGGTTAGGACTTCAGGCTTTAGCGGAAGATTGCTAGAAAAGTGCCGAGGGGTATACGAGATTTACCGACTGTACGAGGGGTTTAAAGCGCGTAAGGGCCTCATGGACGTAGATGATATTTCCATTGAGGCCATCGAGGCGTGCAAGGATGCCCCAATATTGAAATCCACCGGCATTATGGTCATAGATGGGTTTGTAAACGTGGATCCCGTGAACTTGAAACTGGTAAGCACTATAATGGAGAGCCATCCCGATATTTCCATATACGTCAATGTGCCATTTAGAAATGACTATAATCAGGAGTTTGTGATGGAAGGTATAGTCAAGGATTTTGAAGGGTTGGGTTTTGAACGCGTAGAAACCGACGTTGATGCCGGTTGCAGCCTGGAAGAGCTGGCCAGAAAGCTTTATTCCGGGATGGCAAGCGTGAGGATTGATGGCCAAAGCCTGCAAATACTTAATAGCCCGTGTATTGACCACGAGATACGGACGGTAGCCAGGCAAATAAAGAGGCTTGTACAGGATTCAAAGGTCAATCCTTCAGATATAGCCGTTGTGGTTGCTGATATGGACGGTTATAGGGATAAAGTCATCAAGGTGTTTGTGGAGTATGGCATATCGGTAAAAGCTAAAAGGCAAAATAGCCTGATGTCCATACCGCTGATAAAGGACATAATGTCGCTGCTAAAATTTGTGCTCTACCAGGACGAGAAGGACAGCGCCTTTGTATCCGCAGTTACATCTAAGTATCTACTGCCGTTTAATGTGCTTTCTCATGAAAGGTTCGAGGGTTCAAGGCTACTTGCCATTGCCCAGCGCGTCCTTGTGGAATGCTCTGGACAACCCGAGGCCTACTTTGCGGAGTTTTTAAAGAAGTATACCGAGACGGTACAGGATGATGCAGCAAGGGTTGATATGGAGGAGTACATAAGCGTGGTCACCCAATTTTTGAGCGAGCTAGAAAGCCTTATGAATACACCAAATCCCAGCCCGGCGAAGTTTTTTCACCTCTTTAACCAGCTTTTAAAAAGGCTTAGCCTGGAGGATAAAGTTTCAAAGCTTTACGGCCATGGCCTGCTGGATACGGAGCTTTGGTTGCGCGATATAGAGGCCTTAAGCAGGATGCTTGGCGTCCTGAAACAGCTGAATGAGGCTTACGGGCAGTATGTTTCCGAAGGCGGCATTGCGGCTTTACAACATGCCGTCCATGACGTCATATCGGCTTTGTCCGAGCAACAGGCCGCTGACCTCAATGCTGATAGGGGAGGGGTAAGGCTTATTACCCCCGATCTCATAAGGGGGCAGCGGTACCACACGGTTTTTGTTCTTGGATTGAACGAGGGCATCTTTCCTGTCGGTAGCAGCGGTGTGGGCATATTTGATGGCTACGAAGCTGACAGGCTTTTTGAGATGGGCATCAATTTGATGCCATTGCGCTGGGAGCTGGAGCGTGAGAAAATTAGGTTTAATGCCTGCATATCTTCAGCCCGACAAAGCCTTTATCTATCCTACAGGACGGCAGATGAGGACGGGAGGGTGATGAACCCCTCGCCTTTTATAGATGAAGTCCTGTCGGCTTTGGATGAGCAAAGCCGTAAATCGGTGCTGGCGCAGCCTGTCAGCATGAGGGACAGGATGGCCTTTGACGCACCCCCTTGCAGCGAGAGGGAGGCCGTAAAGGTTCTCGCCTTACGCCTCAGGAGTGCCAGGGAGGCAAGGCAAATGGATTGGGAAGTGCCTGCTAAGGAGGTAGCAAACAGGTTAAAGTATTCTGCCCATGCTGCCGATATCGAATTTTCAAGGGAGTTTTGCCCTCAGTTTAATTCCTATGATGGCAAGCTCATGCTGCCGCACCTCAAACAGCAGGATTTTGAGTATGCCTTTTCCGCTTCGCAGCTCAATAGCTATGTACGGTGCCCTTTCACCTATTTTGCCCAAAGGGTTCTTGACGTACAGGCTGAAGATGATGCCGCTGAACGGTTTATGGGTATAGGGAGCTTTTATCACTCGGTGCTGAAGGCCTACTATCATGACAACGACGATGTGTTGACGCCCAACATGCAAAGGTTTAACGCCATCTTTTTTGAGCAGGTCCAAAGCCTATGCCTTGATTATGTATTGCCACCGCTCAGGGATTTTGTTGTGAAGCAGCTGTATCGCACGCTGGAGGCTTTCATAGTTCACCATGCCCGGAGTATGGTAAGGTATCGTGAGGTTACGAAACGCATTTTGAAGCCAGTGATGTTGGAAGAGGTCTTTGAGGCCAAAATCCATGGGTGCAGCGCCATCATACGGGGCGTGGTGGACAGGGTGGATATGGAGATGGATGCGAAAGGCCGGTTTACGGGTAGGTACATAATATACGATTACAAAAAGAGCGGCATAAAGAGCATAAGAGAATGCATAGAGGGTAGCGATTTTCAGCTGCCGCTGTACTACGCTGCCATTGATGAAATTATAAAGAGACGGTTTGGAATAGAAAAAGCGGAGTGTTTAGCTCTTTTGTATTACAGCATCGAAAAGCTGGAGTGGAACGGCATAATTAGGAAGGATATAAAGAATGCGCTGTTTGAGGGTCGAAAGGGGCCTAGGACTACCCCTGCCAAAGGCAATATGCAGGTGGTGTTGGCGTGGAGCCTTGAGGAAGCGGCGAAGGTCATAAATAGGATAAGGCAGGGATACTTTATGCCGCAAAGGGAGTGCCCAGCGGGAATCTTCGGCTGTACCTACAGCGGCATGTGCAGGCATGACCAGGCCAGGATGGCCAGAAAGGAGAGGGTATAAGGTGATGCAGGATATATGCGAGCGGTATGGCGTAAATCAGGAGCAGGCCAGGGCTCTTGACATTTCTACTAGCATTGCGGTGCGGGCAGGAGCAGGGTCCGGCAAGACGCGGGTGTTGACGCGGCGTTTCATAAGGCTACTCCTGGAAAATCCCCATGTGGACATTGACAGCATCGTCGCCATAACCTTTACCCGCAAAGCGGCAGCCGAGATGAAGGACAGGATACGCGAGGAGCTTTCGGTCAGGATCTTAAAAATCAGCAGCCCGGATGAAAAGAGAAGGCTTT
Organism: Bacillota bacterium; assembly: GCA_023622385.1. Taxonomy (GTDB): domain Bacteria; phylum Bacillota; class Clostridia; order Caldicoprobacterales; family Caldicoprobacteraceae; genus Caldicoprobacter. The sequence continues at coordinate 27,607 of JAMNZI010000178.1, forward strand.
CGGAATTGAGGATGCGGATGGCCAGCGCCAATATCGATACCATACACGGATTTTGCGCCAGGCTGCTGCGCGAAAACTTTGCGTATCTGGGCATCGACCCCAATTTCAAGGTGATGGACGAGATCGATAGGGATATGGTGCTGTCAAGAATAGCCGATGAAGTAATACGGGAGTTTGTTGGGGATCCGCAAAACGCAGGGGTGGTGGCGATTATTGCCGAAAGGCTGCCTGTATCGTTTTTTACCGGTGACCTTAAGGAGGGCATTTTATCAGCCTTCAAGGCCATGATGGAAAGGGGATGTACGCCAGAGGATTTAAAGCCGAACGTTGAAAATGGGAAAGGCCGTAAAGCGGCCAAACAGGAAAGCGGCAGCAGTATTCAAGGCTATAAAACGGTTGGAGAAGTTAATGGCGCTCATGAAAGCGCAAAGGATGTTTATGAAGAATTTGATGAGCGCTGCCCAACGGGTGCAGCGGGCAGCCCGGTATCTCAAGAGTCTGTGGTTGTGGGGCAATACGGCCAAGAAAATGCGATAGAGGGCCAAGAAGTGGATCTCGTGGACATTTTAGAATATGTGGGCTTGCAGCTTATACAACGCCTATACTCAAGCTATAGCCAGTACAAGGACAGGGAGAGCATGCTGGACTTCAACGACTTGGAGCTTTATGCCCTGAAGCTGCTCAGCAATCCCGATATAAGGAGTTACTACCACAAGAAATTCTCTACCATAATGGTAGACGAGTTTCAGGACCTCAATCTTCTCCAAAAGAAAATCCTGGATCTCCTTACTTACGTGGATGGACGCATACCGTCCGGAAGGCTTTTCATAGTGGGGGACTACAAGCAGTCCATATACGGGTTCAGGGGTTCGGATTACAGGGTATTTGAAGAGGGGTGCAGGCAGATCTCAGAGCATGGAGGAAGGGTAGAATGCTTGAGCAATTGCTACAGAAGCACCAAAACCATCATAGGTTTCGTCAACGAAACGTTTAAACATTTATTGAATCCATACGAGCCTTTGAAATACCCCGACCAGCACAAGGAAGAAGGCTGCGATGGGCAAAAGGTGGAGCTCATAACATGGGATAAGGAGGATTTAAAACAGGTAAAGTCCAGGACAAGATGGGATTTGGCAAAGGGGTTGCTGCTTTCTGAGGATTCGGTGGAACAGCTTAAAGGGGTACTGGAAGGGGAATACGATGATATAGCTTCGGGGGGCAAAAAGGACTACCAGGGGGATGTAATTGCGGCAGCCATTGACAGGCTTGTATCACACGGCTTTGATTATAGGGATATAGCCATACTTTTAAGGAGTAGGTCCTCGCTGGCGCAGGTCGAACGGGCGCTTACAAACCACAGTATCCCTTACTGCGTGCTTGGGGGAATAGGTTTTTGGAGCAGGCAGGAGATAATGGATATACTAGCTCTATACAGACTGGTGTTTCATCTGGATGACAGGTTAGCCCTGTTTACCGTACTGAGGTCGCCAATATTCGGATTTTCTGATGACCTTTTGCTCCAGCTTGCAGGATTTATAAAAGAAAATGGGATGGAACAAGCCAGGCCTGATGCGATAATGGAAGCTTTTTCACAATCTTTGCAGCGTGAGGAAGCATGGGTGGTCCAAAGAGCGGCTTGGATGCTTAAAGAAGCGTGTGCCCTTGGTGGGATAGCAAATGCATCTCAATTATTAAATAGGCTCATTGAGCTGACAGGGTATGATGAGATATTGATAGCCCTACCCTATGGTGAGAAAAGGCTACGCAACCTGGAAAAGCTTATGGGCATAGTTGAGCGTTTTGAGGATAAGGGGATATATACTGCCCGGGATTTCCTGATGTACGTAGACGCTGTGAGCAGGTCATCGGATAGGGAAGAGGAGGCTTCGCTGGACAGCGAGGACAGCGATGCGGTGAAGATATTGACCATCCACGCTTCAAAAGGCCTGGAATTCAGGGCAGTTTTAATACCTGATATGGATCAGGCGCTGGATGCGCAGATCAAAAGGAATAAGCCCCTCTTCCTGCTCGATGAGCACAACAAGCTGGTGGCTATGGGCGTTGACGGTGAAGGCAAGCTAAATGAAAGCGTAAACCCGGCATATGCGGAAATTTATAACCGCAAGCTGCTGGCAGAGCTTGACGAGTCAAAAAGGCTTTTCTACGTTGCAGCCACCCGTGCGCGGGAGTATCTGGGCCTGATAGGGCAGCGCCAGGACGTAGATGAGGGGTATGCTCCCGAAAAGCTGAACAGTTTTATGAAGCAGCTAATGTGGGCTATACGGCAGGCCGGTACCATTGCAGAACTGGCCGAGGTGAAGGCAGAGGACATTGTGTACGGCCAGACAGAGCGACACAACGGCAGTCAAGTCATTTTGATGAAGGGCATCGATGTGGATGGAGCTTTTATGCAAAAATTAAAACCCCTGGCTGCTACCCGTGAGGGAAGCATAAGCATATCGTCTTGGCTGAAGTACAAGAACTGTCCCAGGAGGTTTTACCTGGAAAATATATTGGACCTTAAGCAGGATAGGGGCGAATTTCTGCATGAATTGCTGGAAGAAGGAATGGAGGAGTGGGCAGGTGAGACCACGCCTGTCGATTTAGGGATAAACATTCATCTTTTGCTGAAGGAAGTTGACGTGGCTGATTTATCTGCATTGAAAACCGAAACCTTGACCCAATTTGCTGACGAACTGGGCATCGATATCCAGCGCCATGTATCGGCATTTAGAGGGTATATGCAGGGGTTATACAATATAGAAAAACAGCGAGCTAAAGAGGTACGAGGTCAACTGCTGGATAGCTTAAGAGAATACGCCTTCAGGGTGCCCATCGATGGAAGCCTTTATTTTTCCGGAATCGTCGACAGGGTAGATATTTATCAGGAGGAAGGGCGGCTCCGGGCCACCGTCATCGATTATAAGACCAACCGCGTAAACAGCGCTGCTGAAGCCCAAGACAAGGCGATGTACTATTACGACCAGCTGGTTTGCTATGCCTGGGCCTTAAATAAGGTGCTCTATTATAGAGGAGAAAAGGTTGTGGTGGATGAGGCGGTTATATATTTCTTGAACGTTGGCCAAGCCATAAGCGTTCTCCTTGATAAAGGATATGCCGATAAAGTAATTAACTGCATGAAGGCCGAGTCACCTGCTCTGCTGGGTATGAGGCCTTTTGATGAATACAAACCCAAAAAATCCGATTCATGTGCTTCATGCCCGGTGAGGAGGTTGTGCGATGTGGTTGTCGAACGTTTTTGAACCTTGATGAAAAATGCTTGTCTTTGTGTTATAATGTATTATAATTTATAGTTAATGATACGGAAGTAACATCATTTTTTGAATATAACGTGTTAAAAAGAAAGAGCGGGGGCATGATATGGTTACAGCCGATCAACTACTAGTTAAACAAATAAATAAATCAATAGTACTCAATACCATAAGAAAGAAGGAAGTCATTTCAAGGGCTGGTATTGCCGAATTTACAGGTTTAAACAAGTCTACCGTTTCCTTTTTGGTGGATGAACTTATAAAGGAAGGGCTTGTAAAGGAAATAGGGCTTGGTGAATCAAAGGGCGGTCGAAAGCCCATTATGCTGATGATAAATGATAAGGGTGGCTGTGTAATAGGCGTTGATTTGGGCGTAAATTATATTTTGAGCGTTTTAACTGATTTGGTGGGGAATGTGCTGTGGGAAAAGAAGATAGATATAAGGCTGGGGGAAGACAAAGAGAAAGTTATTGGCCTTCTGATGCGATTAATTGAGGAGGCAATGGAGAATGCGCCCAGGACGGTAAATGGCATTATGGGCATAGGAGTAGGTGTACCTGGAATTGTGGATTACAGGAAAGGGCTTGTGCTGATGGCTCCCAACCTCAAGTGGAAGGATGTACCTCTCAAAGAGATGGTGGAGGAAAGATTTAAAATAAAGGTGTATATCGATAACGAAGCCAATGTAGGTGCAGTAGGGGAAAAATGGTTTGGCATTGGAGTTGAATGCAGCAATTTCATTTACGTCAGCGCAGGGATAGGAATAGGAACGGGGATAATAATTAATGGGGCGCTTTACAGAGGCGCATCTGGACTGGCGGGTGAAATAGGGCATGTGACCATAAATATATATGATGAACTATGTAACTGCGGGAATATCGGCTGTTGGGAAAACTATGCTTCTGAAAGAGCATTGCTGGATTATATGCGAGCTCAGTTAAAGCAAGGAAAGCAGGATGACTATATAAACAGTGAAAGCATCGGCGATTTAAACGCTTTGCGCATTATAGATTTTGCGCATAAGGGGAGCAATATTGCCATAGAGGGGTTAAAGGAGATAGGAAGGAATCTCGGTATAGGAATAGTAAATTTGATAAACATTTTTAACCCTGAAATGGTAATTATCGGAAATACACTGTCCCTTGCGGAGGATATTATCCTGCCTGAGATTTTGGATGAGGTAAGTAAGAAATGCTTTATATATAAGTATCACGATGTGAAAATCAGAACTTCAAAGTTGAATTTTCATGCAGGTGCTATGGGGGCTGTATCGCTCGTTATATCAAAATTGTTTGCTCACCCTGAATTTTAATTTTGCTATATGGGATAGTGCTTTTATGAGTTTATCCGCGCGACTAATTATGCTATAACGGTATCCGCAATTCCTATATTGTTCATTTTGATCTATGTATTTTTAAACATGCTACATTACATATTAAAACCCGTGATATGCAAAATACTTCTTATCATACTATCGGCTATCCTATTGATGTATTGTTATTTTTATGGAAATGTGCTGTTTGTTTTTATATTGTCTGTCAACGTATTGATATGGTTATGTTGTCACTGGGAACCTGCGACTGTTACAAAAGTGACCTTTTGGACCTAACAAAAGGTCGCCTTTTATTTTATATTTTGTATTTGGAAAGGATTGTGCTTTTAGCAAAGCGTGAGGGGTGAGTGTTTGTGAGCATAGTTAGGATCAGCCAGCTTACCAAAAAATACGGCGATGTCATAGCCGTAGATAATATAAGCCTGGAGATACAGGAGGGAGAGATATTCGGCTTATTGGGGCCCAACGGTGCCGGTAAGACCACAACCATAAACATGATAACCGGCCTCGTATCCATGGACCGGGGTGACATATGGATTTTGGGTAAAGAAATCAAGAGAAGTGCGCAGGAAGTAAAGAGGAACATAGGCGTAGTGCCCCAGGATATCGCCATATATGAGGATTTGACCTGTTTGGAGAACGTGATGTTTTTTGCCAGCTTGTATGGGCTAAGGGGAGCCGAACTTAAAAAGCGGGCTGAGGAAGCCCTGGAATTTACGGGGCTTTTGGATAGAGCAAAAAGCTTTCCCAGGGATTTTTCGGGAGGCATGAAGAGAAGGCTCAATATAGCCTGTGCTATAGCCCACAGGCCTAAACTGATAATAATGGACGAACCCACAATAGGCATAGATACTCAGTCGCGAAGCCATATACTTCAGTCGGTGAAACTCCTCAATGAAATGGGCAGCACCATCATCTATACCAGCCATTATATGGAAGAGGTTGAGGAGATATGTACCAGGGTGGCCATAATGGATCATGGCAAAATCATCGCCGAAGGGACTCAGGATGAGCTTAAGTCCATCGTTACCGATAAAAATTCGGTGTGGATCTCGGTATCGGGAGGGATGGACAAAATTAGCCAATCCAAGCTTAAGGAGATTAACGGGGTCTTAAGCGTTGAAATTGATGATGGCACAGTAAAGATAAGCACCTCAAAGGATGTAAGCAATCTCCATAAGATAATACTTTACTTTGTGGAAAATGACATATTTTATGCCTCAGCGGTGGGCATTGGATGCAATACAGCGCCTGCAAAGGGGAGCTTCTTTTGCCGATGTGATGGTGAATTTGGCGGTGATATTGGCCTTTGCTGCCGTCTTCTTTGCCATAGCGGCATACCGCTTCGGTACAGCTGATGATGTGAGGAGATTTGTATGAGCTGCGGTTACATGTTTCGCTGGCGTTTAGAAGTTTAAGTCGAGTTATCTAAGGGTATACACAACCAGAGGAAAGTGATGAAGGGGATTGGAGTGGTTAAATTAAAGAAAGATAGATGGACAAAGGGTTTAGCGCGTAAAATGGGTTGGAGTCGGGTAGTAAGATCAGATCATATGCAGAATTTTGCGTAAGATGTGTATGCACATCTCATACTCTCGAAATATACAAGTATATGGTATTTCTTATAAAGGGGAAGCATCTCACATATTTTTCAGAATGATTTCAGTGCGGCCGGATTCCACAATAATGATAATAACGTTGATTATTAAATTTGTATATTGACAGACGAGAGAGCTAAGGGTTATAATTATACCGCAACCCCACCCTAGGTAGGGTAGGGGTTAAGTTATAGGTAAATATGTTATGAATCGTGAGACGGTTGTGATGGTACCAATCATATACCTGTCTAATGATAATTTGGTGGGAATCACAACCCGGTTAAGGGAGGAAAATATAAAAGGGGTGGAATAAAATATGGCAAAACAGACTTTCACCATTACCGGGATGACGTGCACGGCATGTGCGAGGGCCGTAGAGAGGAGCGTCAGCAAAGTAGATGGCGTAAAATCTGCCAGCGTGAATTTTGCCACCGAAAAGCTGACGGTGGAGTTTGATGAGGGCAAAGTAGATTTAAACAGGATAAAAGAGGCGGTTGAAAAGGCCGGATATGGACTGCAGGAGGATGAGGAGCCCG
>JAMNZI010000213.1 GCA_023622385.1 Bacillota bacterium
TGCTTGCACAGTGTATAACCGATGATGCGGTTATATAGGTGTTATCCCCTATCGTCAAGTTGGCACCCGGTTCCAGAATTACCCGTACTCCAGGTCCCAGCTTCACTCTGCCGTCTATCTGACAAGTTGCATTTCTGGGCAGTTTCAAATAAGCTCCAGCCCCACTTTGCTCTCCAATATATCTTCCACCCAGGTACAGCCGCCCATCAATCTGCAGCTTAGCCTTCCGGGATTTCCTGATTTTGCTTCCCAGATCCACGATAAGCGGAAATCTATAAAATCTAATGCCAAAAATCCTAAGCCCCACAAAAAAGCTATAAATAGCATTAATAATGAGCTTGGGATTATTCCAAATAATCCTTAACGCCTTTCTTATCCTCGGCTGATTGAACCAGCGGAACCCTAACCATGAATTTCTTTGAACAACGGTTTCTGCTCTGTCATTGTACATCGTTTTTCACCCTTTCTATTCTATGTACAGGTTGCCATATAGGTCGGATATTATATGGGCTCCGCTAAATAATAACAGACACATGACGAATGCAAACCTTATTTGGGCTAGTAAGCCATCCATGTAATATCTGCCGCAACGCGCCCGTTTGCCTACTCTATTTTAACATCCTTTTAACTTTTGTACAAGCACATTCAATAAATTATACAATTCGACATATGGAATAAAAACATCGTGCTCAGAAATATATTACCTTCCCCTCATCTGCCGACTGCCTGGCTTTTAAGCATGCCTCGGTCACATAGAAGGAATCATTGGCTGTGACCAGACACTGACCTTCTCCCCTCACCTGTTTTAAAAAATCTACAAAGATGTTCTGCTTGGGCAAAAGAGGGACTTCCCTGATGCCCTCTACATCATCATTTATCAGGTACACCCTGCCGTTCCTGACTTCAAGAACGCCACGGGTGCCCACAACGCGTAAACGGTCATCGTCGTGGGTAGGCGCCTGCTTGGGACGCAAATAATCTATGCTTACAGAGCCGAATACCTCATTGGAAAATGTAAAGTGGCATAAAGCCGACACTTCAAGTTCCCCATGCCCGCGGTTATATCTGGTAGAATGCGAAGCAAAGACTGATTTAAATTTTTCGCCGCTAAACCAATAAAGCCAGTCGATGGCATGGCTCCCCACCCACGGAATGGTACCCCCATAAGTGGAACGCCATTTATAAAACTCACTTCTCTGTCCCAGCTTATATGATTTTTGAGCGTTCATGAGGCGTATCTCCCCTACCACGCCATCTTTGACCAGATTCCACGCCGTAATGAAATGTGCGGAATACCTGATGCCAAACATGGCCGCAAGGTACACACCTGAAAGGGAATAGGCCTCCTTAAGCTGCTTTAGGTCCTCAAATGTAGTAGCCACCGGCTTTTCCACAAAGGCGTGTATTCCCCGTTCAAGTACCTGCATGGTGACTGTGGCATGGCGGCCAAAAAAGCAATTGATCACTGCAATATCGGGCTTTACCTCATCTAGCATGTTCCTGTAATCATCATATATCTTAGGCATATGCCCTATCTTGCATGCGGCTGTATAAGCAGGGCTTACGTCTTCCCCTTCTGAGCCCGGGGCTACTCCCGCAATGATAACCTCCTTGTCCTCCCTTATTCCTTCAATTGCATAGTTATAATGTCCACTGGAACCTATGATAACGACTTTCATCCTATATCATCCCTTTAAAATATTGATATCCCTTCAAATCCATTGTTTTTCCGGCTTTAGCCCATTCTACGCCAATTTCGTGCGGCAACTTCCACTCCTGATAGCATGTCTTCAAAACCTCATTCAGTCCTTCCACCCATGTCACTTTCGCTTTTTCGTCATATTTTACCAGATTTCCCGGGAAATACGGAATAGGTGATACTGACTCCTGCATACCGTTGATGCACAATGTATGGGAGGTAGCGGCTTCGATGCCGCACACCACATGCTGTATACCTTTGACCGCATCTATAGTCATCCACAGCTTCTTCATATTCTCTTTTTCGGGATTGCCATAAACTTTACAGGTACCATCATTAAATACTGCTAATATATTTCCGTTTTTGTTCTCTAATGGTCCATATACTACCCTTGCCTTTTCAAACTCGAAGCAAAAAGTGGGATTCACGGTCTCAACGACGGCATGGGTGACATAAAAGAGCAACTCCACGCCTTCTTGGGTAAAAACCCTTACGGCAGCGGTATCGAAGTTTTCGATCTCATTGGCGCGATAGAGCTCTGCCGTAATCTGAGACGGCCTGGCGCTCTCATTCTCTTCCCTCCCCAACACGTAAAACATGTTGTGCAGATAATGAGCCGTTGCATTGTTGGCAACGCTATCTAATATCCACCTGCCCTCCCCATCCCTCAGTTTGCCTGCCCAGCTCCGGCTGTAATAATCCCGATTTCTGGGCCACAGTACGATGGTTTTGAACCTCTTGGGCCTGCCAAATAAACCCGATTGGATATCCTTTTTAAGGGCGCGTATAGCATCGGTATATGACCATTGATAGCCAATGGCAACGATTTTGTGAGCATGATCCCTAGCCTCCATCATCTGCCGTGCTTCCTGAATGGTTGCGCTCACCGGCTTTTCGCACAGCACATTGCTCCCCCGGGATAGAGCATAACAGGTTTGACTACAATGAAAATGAATAGGGGTTGATATGATGGCCAGATCAGCTTTAAAATCCGCATAAAATTCTTCCATTGAGGAGAAAATAGGGATCCCCATCTCTTTGATCCTGTGCAGATTGCGGCATCCTTCCGGCCTGGGGTCAACCACCCCTACCACCTTAAAATCATCTCGCTCGGGACTGCTAAGCAGCGCATCGACGTACATATTGCCGTATCCGCCGACACCCACCAGCACAATAGAGACCTGATCATCATTGTACATTTTCCATCCCTCCCCAAAAGCATATTTTAGATCTTGCAAACGATTGCACAAATTTCAAAATTTTTGTTAATTTAAATATTACCCAGCACCAACATATATAATGGAATGAAAACGAGGCTAACCATTGTGGTCACCGTAACCATAGCAGCCGCATACTTGTAATCTGCTTTGTAAGCTTGAGATACAATGGCTATTTGGGTCATGGTAGGCATGGCCGCCTGTATGACAAACACCTTTTTCATAAGAACAGGTAAAGGCAGATAATACATAAAAGCCAATATTAACAGTGGAGCCAGCACAAATCTGCCCAGTAATACGGTAAACATATCCTTCTCAAATTTCACATCATGCATCGTTATGGAGTTTATGACAATGCCTATGTACAACATGGATAAGGGAGTAGTAAGGTTGCCCATGTACTTGCATGCGTCCATAACAAACCTCGGAAGATTGACGTTCAACAATATCAGCAAAACGGCCAATAAAAAGCCCATTAAAGGCGGAGACAAAAAGCTCTTGAACCTGCTTGATATAGAAGGCGCCTCGCCATTCATGCCATCGCGTTGAATTCCGCTGATACCGATGGTCCAAAATAACACCGTATTGGCCACATAATACAGCAATACAAAGGAAGTACTTTTCTCCCCGAAAAGGGCAATATTAACCGGCAATCCTATGAACACAGTATTTGAAAAAGTAAACATGGCTAAAAAGACACCGCGTTTATGAGGGGGTATATCAATTAACTTTACCAGCACCAACCCCATCCCATACAACAGCAACATGCATGCCATGGGTATGAATACGCCCATTCCCGCTTCAAATAACGTGTCCCTATCGAAGGTGGTTAGTAAATTTGAGATCATCAAAGCGGGCAAAGACACTCTGACCACCATCTTGGAGAACAGCTCTGAAGCGCGCCCATCAAACCAGCCCCGACGGCTGAGCACATAACCTATGGAGACCATAGCTAAAATGCTGAGCACGCACTGTATAGCATCAAAAACCACCACGGCTGTAAAGCTCCTTTTCGGTTATCACAACCATTCTCTATTTTAACGGCTTTTTAAATATTATCCCATCTATTTTCCAAAGCCCGGCTCGCTTTTGAAGCAAAATTATCTTCTCTCCATTTTGCCACGAAGGAGGAGTTTTAATCTCTTGATTCTCGCTTCTGGGCTTTGCAACTATTTTAGGAATTTCCTCTTCAATAACAACTCTGGCCGAATCACTCCACGGCCATACCCATAACCATTTTATACGAAGCTTGAGATTATAATCCTGTATGATGAAATCCTCATACTGATTGTTGTTTAATAAGGGATCAGAGTTCAAATAAGAAGAGGTGAAAAACTTGTTCAAGACAATATTTTCCTGTCCATCTAGTACCGCGGTAGCCCTTTGAGTCATACCTTCAGTAACGACAATATATATATTAGCCCAATCATATGCAGTAAAGGTAACCAATATAGCCAACCATATCAGAATCGCTATGGCAATTAGTTTCTTTGCGAGATATTGCATGAATTTAAGCATTATATTCAAAAACCAACACCCGCCCTCTGAGCAAAGTACGCACTCTAATCCAATAGTTATTCTAACATTATTACGATTCAACTCCATAATAACATAAAAAAGGGGGTTTGTAAATTTGAAACTTGTCTTCCATCTACCCCCTCTAAATGCTACAAAGCCCTCAACCTCTTGCCAAACCACCTGCCAAAATCGTCGATAAGGGAATATATAACAGGCACTATCACCAGGGTCAGAAATGTAGAAAACGTCAGCCCGCTCATAACCGTAACAGCAAGAGGCACTTGAAGTTCCGAGCTTTCCCCCAGCCCCAGGGCGAGCGGTAAAAGCCCAAGTATGGTGGTCAAGCTAGTCATCAGTACCGGCCTCAATCTCGTAACCGCCGCCTGTACTATTGCCAGCTTAAGATGGGTATTCCCTTCACGAAGCCTGTTTATATAGTCTACCAACACAATGCCGTTGTTGACCACAATTCCCACCAGCATAATAAATCCAAGAAAAGCCGGCACGCTCAAGGGCTTTCCAGCTATCAACAACCCCAATAGCCCCCCTGTGAAGGCCAGCGGCACAGTAAACATAACGGTAAACGGATGGACCAGCGATTCAAACTGTGAAGCCATTATCATGTATACCAGGATCACTCCTAGCACCAGTACCAGCCTTAGATCGCCAAATGCTTGCGATAGCTGCTCCTGCTCGCCGCCGTATTCTATAAAATATCCTTCGGGGAGCGGATAATCATCCAGGCGCTCCTGAATATCCTCTATAACTTTACCAAAGCTTCTACCTTCATAGTCTCCACTTACAGTTACCACACGAGACTGGTCATGCCTTTCAATGCTTACTGGCCCTTGTGCATACTCAAACCTGGCAACGCTCTTTAAGGGAATCGATATCCCTAAAGGCGTAGTAACCATTACATTCTCCACATGTTGTACCTTAAAAAGCCTATCGTCTGGAAGCTGCACGCGCACATCGATCTCCGTACCCTCTTCCTTATATCTTGTAGCCACCACTCCCTGCAGCTGGCTTTGAACGGCTGATGAAATCATGGCGACATTGACCCCATACTGTGAAGCCCTCTGCCTGTCCATGATTATGCGGAGCTCCGGCCGTCCCTCTTCGAAGCTTGAATGCACCTCACGGGTACCGGGCACGCTTGACACTATCCTTGCGGCATCCTCAGCCATTTTTTTGAGCACATCCAGGTCTTGGCCTTTTATGTTGATGGATATAGGCGACCCCATCATGCCCAATCCAAACCCACCGAAGCTGCCACCAGTGTTTACCTGTATCTGGCACCCTGCTATATCCTTGACCTTTTGCCTTATCTCTTCACCTACCTGCTGCGTGGTCCTGTTTCTTTGTCCAAGGGGTTTTAATACAGCCGTAACACTGCCCTGGTCCCTAGCAGAGGTACCCGCTATAATACCCAGCTGTTGCCCTCCTATACTGGCCCACACCAACTCAACCTCTGGAATTTCGCTTACCAGCTTTTCGACCCTCTGGACGGCTTCCAGGGTTTCGCCAAAACTGCTTCCTTTGGGCAATCTGACTTCAATCTCTATCTGACCCTGATCCACCGTCGGGAAGTACTCCACCCCTACCAGAGGTAACAGTACAATGCTCATGCCAAAAACCACAGCAGTGATAAGCACAACCGCCTTCCTGTGTTCCAGGGCCCATTCCAGCATGCGCCTGTACTTCTCTGTCACGCGTTCCACGGTAGCATTTTTCTTGCTAAAGCCCTGACGGGTCACCAATTTTGACGCCAACATGGGTACCAGGGTAAGCGCCACCACCAGGGATGCCAGCAAGGAAAATGTAACAGTGATGGATAGCTCTCTGAATATCTCGGCCGTCATGCCTTGAGTAAAGACGATGGGCAAAAAGACGCATACCGTCGTCAAGGTAGAGGCCACTATGGCCATGGATATCTCGTTGGTACCCTTTTCTGCGGCATCAACAGGGCTTAAGCCTTCCTCCCTCATTCGATAGATGTTCTCAAGGACCACTATGGAATTATCCACCATCATACCCACGCCAAGGGCCAATCCGCCAAGGGATATTATATTTAAGGTAATACCGCTGAAATACAGTAAAACAAAAGTGGATATCACCGAAAATGGAATGGATACGGCAATAACCAATGTAGGCGTAATATTTTTTAAGAAAATAAATAATATGGCAATAGCCAATACAGCACCTATATAGGCATTGCTGGTTACAGCCGAAATGGAACTTTTTATGAACTTCGATTGATCCACTATGGTCATAACGGATATATCGGGATAGGACTTCCTTATGTTCTCCATCTCCCGATTTACCTTTTCAGCCACACGGACGGTATTTGCAGTGCTCTCCTTATAAACCGATATGGATAGGCTGTCATGTTGGTTGACCCTCGAATACTGCCTATCATCCTTTACACCCTTTTCAACCCGTGCCACGTCCCTTAATAGATAGACAGTACCGGTAGAGCTTATTACAGGAACATCCAGCAATTCATCAAGGCTTGCAAATTGCCCCGAAACCCTAACCAACAAGTCATACTGCCCGTCCTGTACAATTCCACCTGGCATGTTCAAATTTTCTGCCCTTAAAGCGCTCACAACGCGATCCATGGACAGACCGTAGCTTATGAGCTTTTCCGGATCAACTATGACCTTCACCTCGGTCTGCTTTGCTCCCAAAATTGAAACCGATGCAACGCCTTCAATCCTTTCGATGCGTGGCTTTAGCACATCCTCCACCCACACCTGTAGCTCCTGGTCAGTCTTGCCCTCCTGCGATACGGCAAAGCTCATTATGGGCAACATGTTGGGGTCGAGCTTGAGCACTATTGGGTCGGACACCCCATCGGGCAACATACCCCTTATCATGTCCAGCTTTTCGCGCACCTCTAACGCCGCCACGTCCATGTCGGTCCCCTGCGTAAATTGAAGGACCACCAGCGAGCTACCCTCTGAAGAAACCGAGCGCATGGATTCAAGGTCGCTGACCGTTGCCAAAACGCTCTCAATATTGCGGGTAACTATGCTTTCAACCTCCTCAGGGCCCGCGCCGCTGTACTGCACCGACACCACCATGACGGGCAGATTTATGTTGGGCAACAAGTCTACATTAAGCCGCGTCAGCGAAACAAACCCTAAAATCAACACAATCAGCACTACCATGACGGTGGTCACAGGCCTGCGAACGCTCGATCCTACAATGTTCATAATACGCCATCCTCCTGAATTCTTAGCTCTTCACGTTTGATTGTATCTATTGCAGAGGTCACATTTTGCACCCGTGATATATTTGCCCTACATAAATGATGCTGCAGCTGCGCTTCTGTTTACTTTGCTGATTTATAGCATCTTCAACCTTGTTGCTTCACTATATCAACTTCCTGACCTTCTTTGAGATAGGCCTGCCCCTTTACAACAACCTGTTCACCGCTCTTTAAGCCCGAAATGACCTCCACCCTCTCACCATCATCCATGCCAACCTGTACCTCTCTTCTCTCCACCGAGCCACCTTTAATGACGAACACATAAACCTGATCCCCTTGCCGTACAATCGCCCTTTTGGGCATCACGACAACATTCTCCTTTTTGTCAAGCACCAGTACAGCCCGTGCAAACATGCCGGGGCGCAGCTTGCCGGACGAATTATCGAGCTTTATCCTCACCTCATAGGCCTGGCTCCTGGGATCGGTAGAAGGGCTCACCCACTCAACTACGCCTTCCAACGGCTGTGAACCCGCCGCATCAACATGCACGGCAACTTTTTGCCCGGGCTGAACTTTCACCACATCAAATTCGGACAGGCGTATATCAAGAATCAGAGAGGCCATATCGATGACGGTAACGGGAGGCGATGCCTGCGTTGCCATTTGCCCTTCCTGAACATTTAAACTACTCACCACTCCATCGATTGGGGACAGGAGCTTTAGCTTATCTGCTGCGCCTTTGGCGGCGTCCAAAGCCATTTTGGCTTGATTGAGCTGAGCATCCAGCGTCTTGCTATTATAGGGCATGGACTTTATGGCGCTATCTATCTC
>JAMNZI010000172.1 GCA_023622385.1 Bacillota bacterium
GGAAGAAGCATTTTACCAAGGTTTAAAATACGCCCGGCCAGGATACCGCCTCTCTGACATATCCCACGCCATTCAAACTTTTGTAGAGGGAAAGGGTTACTCGGTGGTAAAAGCCTTTGTTGGCCATGGGATAGGTCAGAATATGCATGAAGACCCTCAGGTGCCCAATTATGGTCCTCCGGGTAAAGGTGTACGGCTACGCCCAGGAATGACTTTGGCTATCGAACCCATGATCAATGAGGGGACTGATCAGGTGGTCATACTGGATGACGGGTGGACTGTCGTGACGCAGGATGGCAGCCTATCAGCCCACTATGAGCACACCATTGCCATCACCGATGGCGATCCCGAAATATTGACTCAATGAGGAGCAGGTGAAGGTAATGAATAATGAAATGGACATAGGGAGAGTCGTATTGGCCAAAGCGGGGCGAGACAAGGGCAGGCATTTTGTGATTGTAGGCAGAATGGACGAAAACTATGTTTTGATTGCCAACGGAAAAACTAGGTCAATAGATAAACCGAAGAAAAAAAAGATAAAGCATCTGGAAGCCAAGCCGCATGTGGTGTATAATGTGAGAGAAAAAATTTTAAACGGTCAGAAGGTATTTGATGCTGAGCTTAAGAAGAGCTTGGAAGCGTTGGGATATGAACAATAGGAGGGTGAGCTGTTTGGCCAGGGAAGATGTAATTGAGGTTGAGGGCACTGTGGTGGAAGCGTTACCTAATGCGATGTTTCAGGTGGAGCTGGAAAACGGTCATAGGGTTTTAGCCCACCTGTCGGGAAAGCTGCGTATGAACTTTATACGCATCTTGCCCGGTGACAAGGTAACGGTGGAGCTATCGCCATATGACCTCACTCGTGGCCGAATTACTTGGCGTCTTAAATAAAGGAGGGATACAGCGATGAAGGTGCGACCGTCAGTAAAACCCATATGCGAAAAATGCAAGATCATAAGAAGAAAAGGTAAAATAAGGGTGATTTGTGAAAATCCCAAGCACAAACAAAGACAGGGATAATTTAGGGATGTTTTGAAATATGAAAAAAATGGAATAATTAAGAGTACGGAGGTGTGACAATGGCGCGTATTGCCGGTGTTGATCTGCCCAGAGACAAAAGGGTGGAGATTGCTCTGACATATATCTATGGCATTGGTAGAGCAAAAGCCAATGAGATTTTAGCGGCTACTGGCGTTAATCCGGATACCAGGGTAAAGGATTTAACTGAAGAAGAAGTAGCCAAGTTAAGGGATTATATCGACAAAAATGTAAAGGTCGAAGGTGATCTTCGCAGGGAAGTTGCTCTTAATATAAAGAGACTAATAGAAATTGGCTGCTATAGAGGAATAAGGCATAGGAGAGGGCTGCCGGTCCGCGGACAGAGAACGCGTTCCAATGCACGTACCCGAAAAGGCCCGAGGCCGGGTATTGGTGCGAGGAAGAAGAAGCAGCAAGGAGGCGTGTGATAAATGGCAAAGAAAGCGCGTAGAACCATAAAAAGACGTGAAAGAAAGAATATAGAACGGGGGATAGCCCATATTCAATCGACTTTCAATAATACCATCGTAACAATAACTGATAGTGCGGGGAATGCCATTACGTGGGCAAGCGCTGGTACTGTAGGTTTTAGTGGGACGAAAAAAGGAACCCCCTATGCAGCGCAGCTAGCAGCAGAGTCAGCCGCCAAGGCTGCTATGGAACATGGACTCAAGACGGTGGAGGTACACGTAAAAGGTCCTGGAGCTGGACGAGAAGCTGCCATACGTTCGCTGCAGGCTGCGGGGCTTGAAGTAAGCCTCATTAAGGATGTTACTCCTATACCTCACAACGGTTGCCGGCCACCCAAACGCAGAAGGGTATAAAAACAAAGGTTTGGAGGTGTTAAGTGAATGGCTAAATATACGGGATCTGTATGCCGGCTTTGCAGGCGCGAGGGCATGAAGCTATATTTGAAAGGGAGCCGCTGCTATAGTGACAAATGCGCTTTTGAAAGAAGGCCTTTCCCGCCCGGACAACATGGAAGGAATAGAAAAAAGCTTTCGGAATACGGAATTCAGCTGCGCGAAAAGCAGAAGGTCAAGAGAATATATGGCGTACTGGAGAGGCAGTTTGAAAGATATTTTGGGATGGCTGAGCGCATGAAAGGTGTAACCGGTGAAAATCTCCTGCAGATACTGGAGAGAAGGCTGGACAACGTGGTGTACCGTATGGGGTTTGCAAGTTCCCGTATGCAAGCACGCCAGTTGGTTCGCCATGGACATTTTACAGTAAACGGTAAGAGGGTGAATATTCCTTCTTATCTCGTGAATGTGGGAGATGTAATTGCAGTGGCCGAAAAGAGCGCCGATAAAATGGAGCATTTTAAAGCCCTACGCGAACAAGGACCGGCTGGTAATATAGTTCAGTGGCTGTCTGTCGATTTTGACAAGCTGGAGGGAACAGTGACTGCATTGCCTACACGCCAGGATATCGATACGCCTATTCAGGAGCACCTGATCGTTGAGCTGTACTCCAAGTGATGGCTTGTCACAGGCTGAAAAGCGTCCCGTCCTCGGAGAGGTGTAGTTCAACAACGTGATGAGGAGGGTTTATTTGAATGATTGAAATTGAGAAGCCGAGAATAGAGATTGTGGAAATAAGCGAGGACAATCGCTATGGCAAGTTTGTTGTGGAACCCCTGGAAAGAGGGTTTGGCATTACCCTTGGCAATTCTTTAAGGAGGGTGTTGCTGTCTTCGTTGCCAGGGGCTGCTGTTACCTCCATTAGGGTAGACGGCGTGCTCCACGAGTTTTCCACGATACCAGGCGTGAAGGAGGACCTGGTTGAGATAATCCTCAACCTGAAAGATCTGTGCATAAAGATGGAGACCAACGAGCCGAGGGTTTTGACCATAAATGCCCAGGGGCCTTGTGAGGTAAAGGCGGGCGATATAATTACCGACGCCGATGTGGAGATTGTAAACCCTGACCTGCACATAGCCACCTTGAATGAAGATGGAAAGCTCTATATGGAGATGAACGTTGAGAAGGGCAGGGGCTATGTGCCGGCAGAAAAGAATAAGAAGCCGGGGCAGCCCATTGGCATCATTCCCATTGACTCGATATTTACTCCCATCAGAAAAGTGAACTTTACGGTGGAGGATACCCGCGTTGGGCAGGTTACCGACTACGATAAGCTGACGCTGGAAGTTTGGACAAATGGCACCATAAAGCCCGATGAGGCAACCAGCTTGGCTGCAAAAATATTAAGCGAGCATCTAAGCTTGTTTGTCGATTTAACTGACCATGTAAATAACGTCGAAATCATGGTAGAAAAAGAAGAGGACAAGGAAGAAAAAGTGCTTGAGATGACTATAGAAGAGCTTGACCTCTCCGTTCGCTCCTATAATTGCTTGAAACGCGCCGGAATCAATACGGTGGGAGAGCTTATACAAAGAACGGAAGAGGACATGATGAAGGTCAGAAACCTGGGCAAAAAATCCCTCGAGGAAGTACAACAAAAGTTAAGAGCTTTGGGCTTGAGTTTAAAAAAGAAGGAAGAATGACCTACGAGAATGTAAATATTGCAGAATGTAAATATTGCATAAGAAGGAGGCGACAATATGGCCAGACAGAGAAAGCTGGGTAAGCCAAGCGATCAAAGGCGTGCTCTGCTTCGCAATCAGGTGTCGGCTTTGCTGTGGCATGGTAAGATAGTTACAACAGAAGCCAGAGCTAAAGAAGTGCGGCGCATCGCTGAAAAGCTTATTCACTATGCCGTAGAGGAATACGATAAAACGGTAAAGGTACAGAAAGAGGTCAACAATGAAAAGGGTCAGACTGTTACCATAGAGGTTACCAATGATGCTCCTTCCAAACTGAACGCTCGAAGGAAGATGATGGCTTTCCTTTATGATTTGCGTGAACCTAAGAGCCGTGAGGAAACCAAGAAGGAATACAAACAGCGCATGAGAGAGATAAGGCATCCTCTTATAGAGAAGCTGTTTAATGAATATGGTCCTAAATACAGGACTAGGAATCAGGAGAAAAACTGCGCCGGAGGTTATACCAGGATTATCAAGCTAGGACCCAGAAGAGGGGATGGGGCTGAACAGGTTATCATAGAGTTGGTAGATTGATTTTGACAGTGGATTAAGTGTTACACTTAATCCATAATTTTTATCATAGAAGTTAATTTAAGGAGAGAGCTATGGAACCTATCATTAGGTTACAGGATCTACGATTTGAGTACTTGAGTTTTGAGGGAGAGGAGATTGCTGCACTAAACGGGGTAACCCTTGATATCCAAAAGGGGGAGTTTGTTGCAATCATCGGACACAATGGCTCTGGGAAATCCACGCTGGCCAAACATCTCAATGCACTGCTGCGCCCGAGTAGCGGTGTGGTGTGGATAAAGGGGATGGATACCAGAGACGAGGATAAGCTGTGGGAGATACGGCAGACAGCGGGTATGGTCTTCCAAAATCCCGATAACCAGCTGGTGGCCACGGTTGTGGAAGAGGATGTAGCTTTTGGCCCAGAAAACTTAGGTCTTCCCCCTGAAGAGATACGGAAAAGGGTAGACGAGGCTCTCAAGGTTGTGGGCATGCAGGAGTATGCTCAGGCGGCTCCTCATTATCTCTCCGGAGGCCAGAAACAAAGGGTTGCCATAGCCGGCATCCTTGCCATGAAGCCTGAAATAATTGTATTGGACGAACCTACTGCCATGCTGGACCCTGTTGGACGGCATGAAGTGATGGAAACCATCAAGTATTTAAACAAGCATGAGGGAATTACCGTCGTCCATATAACCCACTATATGGAAGAAGCGGTTGATGCCGACAGGGTTATCGTAATGGAACAGGGCAAGATAGTACTTCAAGGGACGCCACGGCAGGTATTTTCCCAGGTCAAGGTTTTAAAGGAGATAGGGCTAGATGTGCCCCAGGTAACTGAATTGGCTTACAGGCTTAAAGCCGAAGGGCTGGATATTCCCCTGGATGTTTTAAAAGTAGAAGAGATGGTGGATGCCATATGCCGATTGTAGTTGAACACTTAACTCACGTATATATGCCGGGCAGCCCTTTCGAATCGCTGGCTTTGGACGATGTCAGCTTTGAGATTCGGGATGGAGAATTTGTAGGCCTCATTGGCCATACCGGTTCGGGAAAATCTACGCTGGTACAGCACCTCAATGGGCTTTTAAAGCCGACCAGTGGAAGGGTAGTAGTAGATGACATTGAGATCACAAGCGACAGCAAAGTGCCCAAGAGGCTCAGGCAGCATGTAGGGTTGGTGTTTCAGTATCCCGAGCATCAGCTGTTTGAGGAGACGGTGTACCAGGATATCGCCTTTGGGCCTAGAAACTTGAACCTTCCCGAGGAAGAAGTGGAGAGAAGGGTAAAGGAGGCCATGGCACTGGTAGGCTTGGACTTTGAAACCATAAAGGACCGCTCACCCTTTGAGATCAGCGGTGGGCAGAGAAGAAGGGTGGCCATTGCGGGGGTACTCGCCATGGAGCCCAGAATTCTCATCTTAGATGAGCCTACTGCTGGTCTGGACCCTCGGGGAAGAGACGAGATTTTAAGCCAGATAAAGAACCTCCATGAGCAGCGCGGCATGACCATCATCCTGGTTTCCCACAGTATGGAGGATATTGCCAGATTGGTAGACAGGATCATGGTGATGAACAGGGGCAAAATAGCTTTGATGGGCAAACCAGAAGAGGTCTTTTCCTGCGTGGATGAGCTCCATGCTATGGGGCTGGGAATTCCCCAAATAACCCATGTGATGAGGGCTTTAAGAGCAAAAGGGATGGATGTACCTGACAACATCTATACCGTGGAACAAGCTGTAAAGGTCATACTGGAGAGGATAAGGGGGAATAGAAAATGATTAGGGACATCACCATAGGGCAATTTTTCCCCGGTCAGTCGATAATACATAAGCTTGATCCACGGGTTAAGATTGCATTGACCTTTGCTTTTATAGTAATAATATTTTTTGCTAAAACCTACGTGGGATATGGGCTGATCTTTGCCTATATAGCCTTTGCAGTGTGGCTCTCACAGGTTCCTGTTCGGTACATCCTGAGAGGGCTTAAACCCCTGCTTTTCATAATAGTTTTGACTTTTTTGATAAACGTCTTTTTTACTCCGGGTAGCAAGGTGTTATTTCGGATTTGGGCCTTTAAATTTACCCAGGAAGGGTTGAATCAAGGAATCTTTATGACCCTGCGGTTGGTGCTTTTGGTGGTGGGGACTTCGCTACTTACCCTGACTACTTCACCCATATCTTTAACCGATGGCATTGAGCGCCTGCTCCAGCCGCTTCAGGTTATTAGGTTCCCGGCTCATGAGCTGGCCATGATGATGACCATTGCCCTGCGTTTTATCCCTACTTTGCTGGAGGAGACCGACAAGATAATGAAGGCGCAAATGGCGAGGGGAGCAGATTTTGAGAGCGGCAATCTGTTTCAAAGGGCCAAGGCACTGGTACCGCTTCTGGTGCCGCTGTTTATAAGCGCTTTCAGAAGGGCCGATGAGTTGGCCATGGCCATGGAGTCGCGTTGTTATCGCGGCGGACAAAACCGTACGCGCATGAAAATACTTAAGACCACCAGGAGGGATTACCTGGCAGTGGCGGTAACGCTATTGCTGATTGCGGGTATACTCCTGGATAGCTATGTACTATAGCGGGAGCATGGGCCCATGAGAAACATAAAACTCGTGCTAGAGTATGACGGTACTAACTATGCTGGTTGGCAGAGGCAGAAGAACGCCCTTGCCATTCAACAGGTGTTAGAGGGGGCTTTATATGAGCTTACCGGAGAAAAAGTCACGGTTATAGGTGCGGGGAGGACGGACAGCGGCGTGCATGCACGGGGCCAGGTTGCCAATTTTTTTACAGCTTCAAGGATTCCTGCTGAACGGTTTAGCTTTGCCTTAAATTCAGTATTGCCTTCCGATATTCGAGTGCTCGAGTCCCAGGAAGCTCCCCATGACTTTCATGCCAGATATTGGGCCAAGGCCAAGCACTATAGCTATTCGATATGTGTAAGGCCGCATGCTCCTGCAATAGCTAGAAATTATTACTATCACGTATCCGATGTTTTAGATGTCGATGCAATGAAAGCTGCAACCCGGTATATCATAGGTACCCATGACTTTAGGGCTTTTCAAAGTGCTGGCAGCAGCGTTAAAAACACCGTGAGAACGGTATACGAGGCCTATTGGATGTGGGAACCTCCGTGTTATCTCTATTTCCATATTAAGGGGAATGGCTTTTTATATAATATGGTGCGCATCCTTGTTGGCACCTTTATAGAGGTGGGGCGGCATAAGATGCTGGAGTCTGATATAAGGCAAATTCTGGAGTCGGGAGACAGGGAGAAGGCAGGGCCAACAGCGCCCGCCCACGGCTTATGTCTCGAAAGGGTATACTATTGATAATCCTATTCAATGGGGAGGATTGCTTTATGAAGGATAAAAATATATTGGAGAATAGGGTAATCACACAAATAGGGATCATCGTTCGCGATATTGAAGCTGTTTCGGAGGCGTATGCTACTTTTTTCGGAGTGGAAAAACCTCAGTGGTTCTGGACCGACGGTTACGAAAAGGCGCATACTGAATTTTATGGCCAGCCCAGTCAAGCGCGGGCAAAGTTGGCTTTTTTTGATATGGGGTCAGTGCAGTTGGAGCTAATTGAACCTGATGAGAATCCAAGCACCTGGAGAGAGTTCTTGGATAAACACGGCGAGGGCGTACATCACATAGCCTTTGTCATAAAGGATATGGATGGAAAAATAAAAAGGCTGGAACAAAATGGGATGGGATTGATACAGCGAGGGGATTATGATGGAGGGCGTTATGCCTATATAGATACGCTAAAGCAGTTGAAGGTGTTAATTGAATTGTTAGAGAATTTTTAAGGGTTGCGTAAAATGGTAAAATGAATTGGGATTTTTGGCCTTGACAGCTTGAAGGCCTTGTATTACAATATAGTCTAGTTTTAATGTGCTCTGTTAGCCCCGGATGTTATTGAAAATGTATTTTGCACTGCTACCAAATCTGCCGTAGGGCAGTGTAGATCGAGGTAAGGGTAAGTTTATGTTTTATGGCACGCTTTTAATAAATTGGTTGTAGAAGGATAAGAACTTTGACGAAAAATGGAAGGCGATTTTTCTTGGAACACTTTGATTAACTAAAGGTTGATAGGATGACATGCTGTTATTTGGATAATCGAGCGGAATAGGAGGAAAGGCTATGAAGACGTATGTAGCTAAGCCGGATAAGATTACTAGAAAGTGGTATGTTGTGGATGCGACCGATAAGCCGTTAGGCAGGTTGGCGTCTCAAATCGCTAAGATATTGAGGGGTAAGCATAAACCCATTTATACTCCCCATGTGGATACCGGTGATTATGTGATAGTCATCAATGCTGAAAAGGTTAAGTTGACGGGTAAAAAGCTTGATAAGAAGTTCTATCGCTATCATACGCTGTACCCTGGAGGGTTAAGAGAGATTCCTTACAGGCAGCTTTTGGAGACCAAGCCTGCGTTTGTAATATATCATGCAGTGAAAGGAATGTTGCCCCACAACAGGTTGGGACGTAAGATGCTCAAAAAGTTAAAGGTATATGCTGGGCCAAATCATAAGCATGAGGCTCAACAGCCCGAAATGCTTGAACTGTAATGAAGGTCGGGAAAGGAGAGATATGCGTTGGCTAACATACAGTATTATGGGACGGGTAGAAGAAAGACCTCTGTAGCTAGGGTACGGCTTATCCCAGGGGAAGGCAAAATAGTTATCAATGGTCGCGATATCAATGATTATTTTGGAGTGGAAACGCTGCGGGTCATAGTGAAGCAACCGTTAGAACTGACAGGTACTATGGGCAAATTTGACGTCATAGCGAAGGTTGAAGGAGGCGGCTTTAGCGGACAGGCTGGTGCTGTCAGGCATGGCATTTCCAGGGCACTGTTAAAGGTGGATGAAGGTTTTCGCCCTGTACTTAAAAAAGCAGGCTTCTTAACGCGCGATCCGCGAATGAAGGAGAGAAAGAAGTACGGGTTGAAGGGTGCCCGAAGAGCGCCTCAATTCTCCAAGAGATGAAGACGGAAAGACCGCCAGAGATCGTTCTCGTGGCGGTCTTTTTTTATGCAATATTTTTGAGGAATACGACGGTATAACCTCTGTTTTGTAGGGAGGGCTGTAGGCGATAAGTAGGTGCACATTAAGGCATTTTGTGCGTATATTATTATGGATATTTAAACAGTTCATTTAAATATGCCCTTGTATCTGTCTTCTTGATATTCCGTTATGTCCATCATAACCGCGGCTAAGCTTTTGTTATCCTTGCGAATATCATCGATGTAGATGTCGGCCTTTATTCTTCCATGCCTGAGGATGATGGCCCTATCTATGAAATTCTCTATATCCTCTATTATGTGGGTTGATATGAGTATGGTTTCATCTTGCTTTAAGCTGGATATCAGAAGCTTCAAAAAATCCCTCCTGGTAAACATGTCATTGCCTCGGAATGGTTCATCCATTAGTATATACTGAGCGCCTTTTGAAAACCCAGCTGATATTTCCAGCTTTGATCTTTGCCCTGTAGAGAATGCCCTGATCTTTTTATGAGGGTCTATTTCAAAAAAGTTAAGCAGTTTCATATATAGCTCTAAGTTGAAGCTGGGTATGAAATCTGAGAGAAATACGCCGTATTCATAGGGCGTCATCCAGGGGAAGTAACTGCCTTCTTCGGTTATGAAAGCCATTTTGTTGTACATCTGATATGGGGGTTTACCTTCAATTAGTACCTCGCCTTCTTCAAGCTCTGTAAGTCCCATGATCGCCTTGAGCAGGGTAGTTTTTCCCGAGCCGTTTTCGCCCAGTATGCCAACGATTTCGCCTTTGTTTATCTTAGCGCTGGCCTTATATAGTCCCAGGCCTTTGTTTCCGTAGTATTTTGTAACGTTCTTAATCTCAATCATGTCCGTCACCTCAATTCTATTCCATAAAACTGTCTGTACAGAAACGGGTCATGTCCAAGTCCACCGGAGCCAGCGACTCGATTTTTTACTTGATTTTTTAATCTTTCCATCTCAAAATCTTCATCGGCGTCGGTGACAAGTTCACCCTTATATATGAGCTGGGAATCTTCATATACCATTATTACAAGGCGGCGGTGCCTTAACGGCTCATATACATATTCGTTGCCTTCATCAAGCCTTTCAAGGCTGGTTACAATATATACTTTGTTGCCCTTGGCATGGATATTATAATGCTTTGCTATTTCATCCTTGAAATCCAGCTTGTGGATTATTTGTCTTGGTATTATTTTATCTCCTATTTGTACGCTGATTAAGGCGCTGTTTCTAGTAAAACCGTAATATGAGGTTTCACCTATACATATATTTAGAAAATCCTCGTTCACATAGGTTTCTAAACCGGCATTGGTGTCGGTGCAGTTATAAATTTCCTTAAAAGCCATTTCATCCAGGAAGTTCCCGTGTTCATCGTATACTTTTAATGTGAGGATATCATCTATGGCCATGATAAGGACAAGTTTACCGTTGACGCTTTCCAAGGCTAGTACATCCGTGTTGTGGTCGTTTAAACTCCATTTTACTATTTTCCTTCCCTTGCCTATTTCCCTCCATTCATAGAATGACCAGCTTTTTTCGAATTCATCCACTACGAATATCCCGTTTTCACCTGAATGCTCTTTCGTTGTGGGGAAGGTAAAATAGAGTTTTCCATTGAGAAACGTCATGCATTTTGCAAAGCTGTCGTAGTATGGCTTGGATGTTCTCCCGCCTTTGCTGAGGTGTGTCACAAATTCTTGCCCATCTGGACGGGTTTCTATAATCTCTTCAAATTCGAATTCGAGCTTATCGCTTATCAAGGTTATGCCTGTGGGTATGCTAAAGCGGGTGTTATCAACATTGATTGTAAAATCCTCATTCCTAACCCATATGTCGGCTATAAACTCTACTTTATCTGAAAATACGGTACGCCGTCTAACCGTCTCACCCCCATATGAATCACCATCAACGGTGCTGGTGTTGGGCACTACTTCAGTGGTTGCATCAGATGCAATTTGAAAGTCATAATCAAAAGTGTAAACAAGGCCATCCGAACTTATTCCATTGGCATATTTAACCGGAGGTTTTACCGCATCCTCAGCTTTTTGGTAGTATTTGAAATTGTGTTTGATTTCACCGTTTGAAATTTCAAAATGTTGCCCGTGAAACCGGTCCTGAAGCACACCTGTAATGGTTATGTCCGATAGAGCATCTTTATCGCCTGTTATATCCTTAAGATAGAAGGTGATGTTGTCTTTTGCTAAAAAAGCATAGACAAAGGATAAAACGATTGTTGTAAGTGAAATCGAAAGCACAATGAGAGATATATTTTTCCTTATAAAGCTCATCGAAGGGCACCTGCCTTTCTAAGCAATCGCACTGCGTTTTACAAGCTTTACGCCATGCCAAGTGAAAAATGCCGAGCATAATAGCAGTATCAAACTGTTTATATAGGTATTGGCATTGCTCATGTTGATTCTCTGCGTTATCGTGTAGATGATAAAGATGATTACGGCAATTACCGGTATGAATCCAAAGTATCTACGGCTTCGTTCGCATAAAACGCTGTAATACAGGGTGGATACAGTGGCTATCAGCGTGGTCAGAGACGAAACAAAGCTTTCGATGCCCAGAGGCAGAAGTATGCGAAAGAAACTGGAGCGTATTAACGATAAAAATAGTCCGTTTTGCATCCTGAGATAATATGTTTCTCCGTTTATGGTACGCACAAGAGTGGGCGTAAAAAGGGCATACCCGAGGAATATGCCTACAAGTTGAGACGCTATAAGGCCGATGAAGCATATGAAAAATACCGTAAGCTCGCTAAAATAAATGACCTCCCTTTTGATGGGAAGGGCAAGCAGGGTATATATGCTTTTGCTTTTCCAGTAGCCGGCATATATGCTCGCTATGCAAAGGCCGCATGTGGCCGCAAAGTATATGGCAAACGCCATGACACACCCCGAGGATGCAAAAACGTCTTCAAAACGGCTGTGGATGTTATTGTAATCTTGCATTGCAGCGTTTAAAAGGAATAGAGGAGATATGATGGTTCCAACATAGACAAGTATAAGAGGTTTCAAAATCCACATAAATTGGTAATTTACCAGTCTGTAATAGCTTTTCATAAAATCAGGACCTCCATGTACTATGCTATTAATACATAATATTGTGAATTAACCGCTACAATACGAGAAATTTACAGCATATTGCTGTGATTCCATTTTCAATATTACTCATCCCAAAGCTCGGTTATAAGCTCTATTACGCGTTTAAATGGCAGGTTTATCTCTTTTGCAGATTTGACAAATTCTGCTACCATACCGCGGGTAAGTTCATCTTCAATCTTAGAATATATGCAATCATTAACCCATATAAAGCTGCCTTGATTGCCATGGGTTATAACAAACCCTTCTTGTTCCATCAATTTGTAAGCCTTTTGAACGGTATTGGGGTTAATATTAAGGAGAGCAGCCAGTTCGCGCCGGGAAGGAAGTTCATCACCCGAAACGGCTTTTTTAAGCAGTATTTGTCGCTTCACATAGTGGGATATTTGGATATATACAGGATCTTTGTTGTTGAGATGAATATCGCTGAAGTCCAGCAATTGAAATTCACCCACCTTCTTCTATACTGGTGTATTATACCACTAATACACGAGATGGTCAATATCTATCATATAAGTTTTTAAAATGAAAAGGTCTTTTTCAATCAAAGATGGTTCACATTGCGTGGGTTTTGGGTTATAATAATTCTGTTAATGCTTTGGGTATATCAAAGCGGTTTATCGCGCAAAGTCTACGGTCATTAATAAAAACTCTTGGCGGTGTGATGCTGAAAGATTGGCTTGTAGATGGAACGAGATGCATATTCACGTATGACCCCCAAGAACAAGGAGGTTTAAAATTATGTTGAAGGACATAATCATCGTAGGGGGAGGAGTAGCTGGCCTTACTGCTGGCTTATACGCCAGGAGAGGTGGGATGGATGTCCTGTTGTTTGAGAGGATGTTTTCAGGCGGGCAGATAGCCACCACATATTTGGTAGAGAATTATCCGGGTTTTGATGAACCCATAAGCGGCCCGGAGCTGGCCATGAAGCTGGAAGCCCATGCCCGCAAGTTTGGGCTGGAGATATTGTATGACGAGGTAGTGGAGCTTGAACTGGAAGGGAAAATCAAGAAGGCAGTGACCGACAAGGGGGAGTATGAGGCTAAGGCGCTTATACTTTGCATGGGCGCGCAACCAAAAAAGCTTGGCCTGCCCAAGGAGGACGAATTCCGGGGTAGGGGGGTATCTTACTGCGCTACCTGCGATGGCGCCTTATACAAGGATAAGCTGGTGGCGGTGGTGGGTGGTGGCGATACTGCAGTGGAAGATGCTCTTTTTTTAGCTCAGCACGCTATGAGGGTGTATCTTATACACAGGCGCAATGCCCTAAGGGCTTCGAAGATACTCCAGGACAGGTTGTTTGCAAATCCCAAAGTTGAGATACTGTGGAATTCGGTGGTGGATGAAATACTGGGCGATCATGGAGTAGAGGGATTGCTGGTGCGAAACGTAAAAGACGATTCCAAGAAAGAGCTTAAGGTGGATGGATTGTTTGTAGCAATTGGTATACAACCAAACAATGCTTTGGTTCAAGGTAAACTGAAGATGGACGAAGCCGGGTTTGTGATAACTGATGAGAATATGGCTACCAGTGTTCGGGGGGTTTTTGCGGCCGGTGACCTACGGCAAAAGCCTCTGTGGCAGATTTTAACTGCTGCGGCAGATGGAGCTGTTGCTTCGGTATCAGCCCAGAGGTATATAATGGAAGAGTTTGAGTGATCTTAATCTGTGATAGGGGGTCATGGACATGGCAAGGATGTTTGGTACAGATGGAGTAAGAGGGGTGGCAAACAGGGAATTAAGCTGCCACCTGGCATTCAGATTGGGACAGGTTGGAGCGCATGTCTTATCTAGGGGCAAAAAGAGGCCTAAAATTTTGATTGGGAAGGATACCAGGCTGTCGGGAGATATGTTGGAGGCGGCCTTGATAGCTGGTATTTGCTCGGCAGGCGGTGAAGCCCTGGTGGCGGGCATCATACCCACTCCGGCAGTTGCCTATCTTACAAGGTATTATGGAGTGGATGCTGGCGTGGTCATATCGGCTTCTCACAATCCAATGGAGTACAATGGCATCAAGTTTTTTGATGGTAATGGATATAAGCTTCCTGACGAAATGGAAGATGAGATAGAAGCTATCATTAATGAGCAAAAGCTGGTTGATATTCCCGTGCCTATTGGGGAGGAGATAGGCAGAAAGGTGCTGGTTCCTAACGCGCCCCAGGATTATGTGAATTTCCTGAAGAGCACCATAGATGTCGATTTGAGCGGTCTAAAGATAGCTTTGGATTGCGCCAATGGTGCTGCTTACAAAGTAGCACCCATGGTATTTTCTCAATTGGGCGCTGAAGTGAAAGTTATCAATGATAACCCTAATGGTGTTAACATAAATTGCAATTGCGGTTCAACTCATCCCGATGGGCTTCAGCGTTTTGTGATAGAGACTGGCTCCGATGTCGGGTTGGCCTTTGATGGCGATGCAGACAGGCTGATTTCCGTGGACGAGAAAGGTGAGATAGTGGACGGAGATCAGACCATGGTGATCTGTGCCCTCGATATGAAAGAAAGGGGTGTGCTCAAGCGCAATACGGTGGTAGCTACCGTCATGAGCAATATAGGCTTTGATATTGCCCTTAAGAAGGCAGGGTGTGATTTTATAAAGACCAAGGTAGGGGATAGATACGTTCTGGAGGAGATGCTCCAGGGCGGATACAATATCGGCGGAGAACAGTCGGGCCATATAATTTTTTTGGACCACAGCACCACTGGGGATGGTATTCTGACGGCTCTGCAGCTATTATCGGCGCTTAAAAGAAAAAACTGCAAGATGTCTGAATTGGCTTCAGTAATGCAAAGATTTCCCCAAGTGCTGATAAATGCAAAGGTTAAGCCTGAGAAGAAAAACAGCTATATGGACGATCCCATCATATCGGAGGAGATATCGAGGATTGAAGCCAAATTCAAAGGAGCGGGCAGGGTGCTCATCCGGCCATCGGGGACAGAGCCTCTTGTTAGGGTCATGATTGAAGGAGTCGATCAGAAGGAGATAGAAGACAGCGCTAAGAGATTGGCAAGTTTAATAGAAGAGCGGTTGAATTGAGGGTTGAAATTTGTCATGTTAAGGAGAATTTTTTATAAAAATATCTTGTATTCAGTTGAGAAGATGTTATACTAATCATGAGAATGAGCGGGAAGTGGTTGCCCTATAAAAGGAGGAATTACAGGTGATGAGAAGGGGAAGCTCTAGAAGGGGCGGGATATTGTTTTTATTTTTGCTGGCGGGCATTATAATCGGAAGCGTGGTAGGAAGGATTTTGGCTGCATATTTCGACATACCCCTGTTTACGGAGTCCCTTCAAATTGGTACTGAGGATAGTCCTATAGTCCTCGATTTGGAGGTAATAAATCTTGTGCTGGGGGTCACCTTTACTGTAAATTTTGGTACCGTCCTGGGCGTTTTGCTAGGGATTATATTTTATTTTAAGTCCTAAAGATACATGAAGTACATCGTGGTGTATATAATCTAAACGGCGGGAGGCAATGAGCAGCAGATGAGGATAATACTGGCTTCTGCATCGCCCAGGAGGAGAGATCTGCTTACACAGATGGGCCTGAAATTTGAAGTTATTCCCAGTGATCAGGAGGAAGAGGTGGTTAATGGCCTTCCTCCCCATAGGCTGGCCGTGGAGTTAGCTCGTAAAAAGGTCGAAAGCGTCGCTAAAAGGGTGCAGGGCCAAGCGCTGATAATAGGTGCGGATACCATTGTGGTTAAAGGGGATAAGGTGTTGGGCAAGCCTAAGGACGAAGATGAGGCATTTCAGATGCTCATGGAGCTGCAGGGCCAGGCCCATGAGGTAATAACGGGGCTGGCCGTCATGGAGATACCCGATCGTAGATGTGTGACCGCTTACGAGAAGACTGTGGTTGAGATGGCCTCCCTCACCCCCCAAGAGATCGAAGGGTATATTCGGACGGGGGAGCCCATGGACAAGGCGGGGGCCTACGGTATTCAGGGGTTTGGCGGTATGCTTATAAAAAGGATAGAGGGATGCTACTACAATGTGGTGGGGCTCCCCATACATGGCCTTTGGATGATACTCAAGGAGTTCGGAGTTGAGGTGTTTGCTGGGTAAGGAGAGTTATCAAAAATGCAATCGCTGGCAATAATTAATTTAGCGGTTTAAAAAAGAATGCGTTTGGAAGGAGAAATGGATGGTATGGGAGTATTGAACATATTCAGCAGGGACTTGGGAATCGATTTGGGGACTGCAAATACTCTGGTATATATTCGAGGTAAGGGAATAGTAATCCGTGAGCCCTCCGTGGTGGCCATTCGCAGCGATACCAGAGAGGTGCTGGCCGTTGGTGAAGAGGCCAAGAGGATGATTGGTAGAACTCCTGGAAACATCGTTGCTATAAGGCCGATGCGTGATGGCGTTATAGCTGATTTTGATGTCACCCAGGAGATGTTGAAGTATTTCATAAAAAAGGCCATGAGGAGGCCTCTTGTGGTGCACCCGAGGGTGGTTATTTCGGTTCCGTCAGGGGTTACTGAGGTTGAGAAGAGGGCTGTATATGAGGCGGCAAGGCAGGCGGGTGCCCGTGAGGCTTACCTGATAGAAGAGCCTATGGCTGCGGCCATAGGTGCAGGGCTGCCGGTGCACGAGCCTACAGGCAGCATGGTGGTGGACATTGGCGGCGGTACCAGCGAGGTAGCGGTAATCTCGCTGGGAGGTATAGTGACCAGCAGGTCCCTGAGGATAGGCGGCAACAAGATGGACGATGCCATTATATTCTATATCAAAAAAGAATACAATCTGATGATAGGCGAGCGGACGGCCGAGGAGATAAAGATCACCATAGGTTCCGCGTATCCCAAAGAGGAAGAGCAGGACATGGAGGTTAGAGGCCGTGACTTGGTGACCGGTTTGCCCAAGACATTGAGGATTACGTCTTCTGAGATTCTAGAGGCTCTGAAGGAGCCCGTTACACAAATCTTAGAAGCTATTAAGCTCACGCTGGAGAAGACTCCACCTGAATTGGCCGCCGATATTATGGACAAGGGAATAATGCTAACCGGAGGAGGCGCTCTCCTCCATGGCATCGATAAGCTCATAGCTCAAGAAACTGGCATGCCGGTTCATATTGCGGAATCGCCCTTGGACTGTGTAGCCGTGGGTACGGGACGTGCGCTGGAAGAATTAGAGGTTTTAAGAAGGGTGACCATCTCATCTAAGAATTTGGCTTAAGATGGGATGGTGATGGTTTTGCTTCAATTTCTTCGAAAGCATTCGGTGGCCATTGTAGTGGCCCTCTCCCTTTTACTATTGGCGCTGGCTATATTTACCTCCCAACCACGGGGACGCATGAGCTTTGTGGAAGGGCTTGTGGGCGAGGTAATTTTCCCCGTTCAGAAAGCAATATATAAGGTTGCTTCTTTTATTCATGGTTCAATTGCTGAGATAAAAGAGAGGCGTAATTTGAGGGAAAACTATGAGCAGCTTAAGGAAAGGGTGGAGCAGCTGGAAAAGGAGCTGCTCAGGATGAACGAGCTGGAGAAACAGAATCAGCGATTGAAGAAGCTGCTGGATTTTGCCGTGGAAAGGGAGGAACTGGTTGTCACGGGCGCTAGGGTTACGGGCAAGGACCCTGGCAACTGGTTCAATGTGTTTACCATAGATAAGGGTAAGAACCAGGGAGTAGAGGTAAATATGGCGGTGGTGACCGAGCGCGGGCTGGTTGGACGCATCATGGAAGTGGGGCCTAACTGGGCAAAGGTGCGTTCAATCGTGGATGCTCAAAGTTCCATAAGCGGTATAGTCGAGAGAACCAGGGACAATGGCATAGTAAAGGGTAATAATGCTTTTGGGGCGGAAGATGGCACCTGTAGGATGATATATCTTCCATTAGATTCAGAGGTAAGCAAGGGGGATAAGGTAATTACATCGGGGCTAGGAGATTTTCTTCCCAAGGGGATTTACATTGGTGAAGTGATACAAGTGGTGCGCTATAAAAAAGACCTTTACAAAACCGCCGTTATAAAGCCGGGGGTTGATTTTCAGCGTCTAGAAGAGGTGTTGGTAGTTAAAGCAAGGGTTGATGAATGATTGAATATTTGCTTTAGGGAGTTGGAGATAGCAGTGATATGAAGGTTTGGATTATAGCCGGTATTCTGTTGGGCAATTTGATCATTCAGTCATCATTATTTCCTTTTATTGAAGTATATGGCATTAGGCCCGATTCATTGATGGTGCTGGTGATTTCATTTGCCCTGATGGCGGGCAATCCTACATCGGCTGTGATAGGCTTATGCGGGGGATTGTTACAGGATATTCTATTTGGTCAAAATATAGGTTTTTATGCTCTACAGTATATGTTGGTGGGATACCTTGTAGGCCTGGTTTATGGAAAAGTTTTTACAGGTAAAGTGCTGGTTCCTGTATTCTTTGTAGGTATAGCAACCGTATTCCGAGGGCTGTTTGCCTTTTTGTGGATGTATTTTGCAGGGGTGGATGTTTCCCTTTATTGGCTTTTTCTAAGGGTTATACTGCCGGAGATGATATACACCGTTATTATAACGCCCGTCATACATTACTATATGGACAAACTGTATAGGCATAAATTTATGAACCGGCGCTGGCATTTCGATTGAAAGGGGTAAAATATTTACCTCTTTTTTGTTTGTTTGAAGCATGATAAAATATCTTTTAGTGAGGATCTATGCATGATTGCGAGCTTAAGCGTGGCACAGAGGGGGGCAAGGAATGCTTAAATGGTTTAAAAACCGCTTTTTTTTATTTGCGTTGATATGTATACTGGGGTTCAGTATGCTTTTGATCAGGCTTGCTTATCTTACCGTAGAAATGGGGGAGACTTATTATGCGCTGTCCATGGAGCGAAAATCGGTTGAGATCCCCCTTAGGGGCAGCAGGGGAAATATTTTGGACAGAAACGGCATTCCTATGGCCATGAACAAGCAGATGTTTGTGGTGGAGCTGGATAAACAGAGGATGCCTACAGGGGATAAACAGCTCAACGATTTGATTTACAAGATTGTCAGCATAATAAAGCAAAACGGGGATACTACGAGCTTGATGGATAATATACCCATAAAGATAGATGGAAACGGAAGGCCATATTATATATGGGAGAAAAAATCTTCCGAG
Organism: Bacillota bacterium; assembly: GCA_023622385.1. GTDB lineage: Bacteria > Bacillota > Clostridia > Caldicoprobacterales > Caldicoprobacteraceae > Caldicoprobacter. The sequence goes on from JAMNZI010000172.1 coordinate 19,343, forward strand.
AACCAGCAAAGGGATTTTGAAAGATGGAAGTCTGATGCCGGCATAAAGGTTGACCTGCCGGCTGCTGATATGCTCAAACACCTCAGGGAAAGGTTTAAGATCGATGAGGATTTGCCTGACGATGTAGCTAGGGACATAATTTCCGTTAGGTTGGACATTTACATCAACAGGTACCGTCCCAACGCCATCAGGATTGCCACGGGTGTGAGCCAAAAAACAGTGGCCCAACTTGAGACCTATGCCGGGGAGTTGCCGGGGCTTCAGATATCGGTGGAGATGGGGCGCTACTATCCAATGGGCGATGTGGCAGCCCACATTATAGGGTATGTAGGCAGGATAAGTAGTGAGGATATTGAGGAATACAAGAGTAAAGGCATTAACCTAAAGGAATTGGGCTACGACCTGTCCGTTGACCGCATTGGCAAAATGGGAATAGAGAAGTATGCTGAGCAATGGCTTACAGCTAGCACAAAGGACAAGCATGGCATGCTGTGGGCCGAAGTAAATTCCACTGGTAAGGTAATCAGGGTATTGAGCGAGACGCCGCCAGAGGATGGAAATGATGTAATCCTCACCCTTGATAGCCGCCTGCAAAAAGCAGTGGAGGATATTTTAGCTGAGGAGATAAACAAGATGGCAGCAGGCCTGCCGCCCTATGAGGGTGATAAACAGGCCCCTTATGCCAATAGAGGAGCGGCTGTGGTGCTGGATGTGCACACCGGTGAAATACTGGCGATGGCCAGTTACCCGTCGTTTGATTTGAATTTGTTCATCCCCGCCATATCCAACGAGGAATATCAGAAGATTTTGAATGCACCGGGGAAACCGTTAACGGCTATGGCTTTTCAAGAAAGGTTTGCTCCAGGTTCTGTCATTAAGATGATGATAGGCATTACGGCGTTGATGGAAGGTAAGGTTACGCTGAATGAACAGGTATATGATGCTTTTAGATATACCAAATACGGCAATGAAGGGCCGGTGTGTTGGGCCAGGCCAGGTGTGCACGGGCATGAAAATTTTGTAGAGGCCTTGAAGCACTCATGTAACTATTATTTCTACGAAATGGCTGATCGTCTAGGTATCGATAAGATGGTGGAGTGGGGAAAACTTTTTGGCTTAGAGGGGCATACCGGCCTTGAAATAGGAGATGTAGAGTCCTTTATAGGCGGGCCTGATAGAAGGCCTATCCTGAAACGACCTTTAGTTATAGCGGGAATAAAAAAGCTGATGCAGGATAAACGTAAACCATACAAAGAATTTTTTGAAAATATAGACCAGGAAACCAAGAATAGATTAGCAGCAAAATTGGCCAATTTACCAGTAGAAGTCACTACTAAAGAAATTGAAGAGGTCGTAAGGGAAGAGGTGGGGGATTTTAAGGGTATTAAAACTTTTGCAGGCGATGTACAAACCGGGCCGTTTTTCGAAAGGCGGTGGAAATGGAGGGATACATTGACCACGGGGACCGGACAAGCCGATGTAAACGTTACGCCGCTGGCTGTGGCGAGGTATATTGCAGCTATAGCCAATGGCGGTAAGGTGCTGGAGACACATGTCTTCAAAAGGGTGGTCTCGCCAGAAGGGGATATTTTGCACGAGACTCAACCAGTAGTGGTAAATGAGCTGGATATAAAGCCCGAGTATCTTGAGGCTGCAAAGCTGGGAATGTATAAAGTGGTAAATGATAGATCCACCGCAGGAGGAGGAGCGGGTACCGCAGCCAGTGCTTTTGCAGGATTAGATCCAAGCATCACAGTGGCTGGTAAAACTGGAACCGCCGAGCTTGACTCTAACAGAGAGGAGACAAACACAGCGTGGTTCGGAGGGTTTACCCCTTATGAGACGCCCGAAGTTGCTATAGTTGTGACCATACCTTTCGGCCGCACTTCCAGCAATGCAGGAGTAGTGGCACGGCGGATAATTGAGGAGTATTACAGGTTGAAAAATACACAAAGCCAATTCAGCACGGTCACCGAGGCAAACCACTTAAAGCAGTAAACATTTTTATATTTTTTGCAGGATTTTTGGTTTACTTGGCGAATATTGGAGGATGTAACACTTAATGCTATGGAGGAACGTTGGGAGATGAGCCAGAGTCCGGTGGTATTTAAAGGAGTAAAAGGAGGATTAAAGGTTTATATCAATGCTGACAGCGATATAGAGCAAATAATGGATGAACTTGAGAAAAAGATAAAGGGGAGCAAGCATTTTTTTGAGAATTCCCGGGTAAATTTAATATTCACTGGCAGAAGGTTGACACCACAGCAACAACAGAATATTGTCGATTTAATTTCCCGGGAAATCGAAGTGGGGAGTATTACGTTTGAAATGACGAATATTGGCCTTCCTTCTGCCGATCATTCTGAATGGTTCGACGGAATAGAAGAAGGTATGACGCGATTTGTAAGAGGTACGGTGCGAAATGGACAGAGAATATACTATGAGGGCAACGTGGTAGTGATCGGGGATGTCAATCCCGGGGGAGAAATAATTGCCGGCGGGAATATCCTGGTGATGGGAACATTGAGAGGAGTGGTTCATGCCGGTGCCACGGGCAATCACAATGCAGTGGTGGTGGCTTTCAGCCTTCAACCCACCCAGGTGAGAATTGGGGGAATCATTGCAAGACCACCTGAAGATGACGCCGTAAAGCCTTCTTATCCCGAGATAGCCTATGTGAAAGGTAGTATACTAGTAATAGAGCCTTATTTACCTGGGAGGGGGAAATAGTATATAATGTAAGAAATATCTGTTATTATTATGATTCTTGTCACAGCAAATAGGTTTAGCCGCTGATATGGTAAACTTGGCGTAGAAGGAGAAAAATGGCTGGTATCAGGGTAAAGATGTAGAGGGGGAGTGGACATATATGGGAGAGGTAATAGTGATAACTTCAGGGAAGGGAGGGGTCGGCAAGACCACCACAACGGCTAATATAGGGGCAGCTCTGGCGCTGACAGGCAAAAAGGTGGTGCTGGTGGATGCCGATATAGGCCTTAGAAACCTCGATGTGGTCATGGGATTGGAAAACAGGATTGTTTACGATTTGGTGGATGTGGTGGAAAAGGTTTGTAGGCTGAAGCAAGCTCTTATAAAGGACAAGCGCTTTGAAGGGCTGTATCTGTTGCCGGCTGCTCAAACGAAGGATAAGACAGCGGTGTCCCCACAGCAGATGCAGGAGCTGTGCCAGCAGCTAAAAGAGGAATTTGATTATGTACTTATCGATTGTCCGGCTGGTATTGAACAGGGATTCAAAAACGCTATAGCCGGAGCTGATAGAGCAGTAGTGGTTACCGTGCCAGAGGTGTCGGCCGTTAGGGATGCTGATCGCATAATAGGCTTGCTTGCCGCTAACGAGCTTATGGACCCCAAGCTTATAATAAATCGTATAAGGATAGATATGGTAAAACGGGGGGACATGATGAACATCGACGATACCATTGATATACTAGGAGTAGACCTGCTTGGGGTAGTGCCTGACGATGAGAAGGTAGTCATATCAACCAATAAGGGTGAACCGGCGGTGTTGGATGAGGATTCTTTGGCAGGACAGGCTTATAGAAACATTGCCAGGAGGTTAATGGGCGAAAATGTACCTATCATGGACTTGGAGATGGATGAGGGCTTTTTGGCGAAGCTAAAACGATGGCTCAGCATAGGCAAGAAGAGGGCCTATTAGTGAGGGGGATTTAAAGTGATCGATTTGTTTAAGTTTTTTGGAAAAGGGGAAAGCAAGAGTAAGGATATCGCCAAAGAGCGGCTTAAACTGGTGCTTATTCATGACCGTGCCAATATTTCACCCAAATTTCTGGATATGATCAAGGACGACATCATTAAGGTTATATCCAGTTATATGGAAATAGATGAATCAGGATTAGACATACGGTTGTCCCGTATACCTCAGGGTGATGACACATACAGCAGTGCTTTAGTGGCAAATATCCCTATAAGAAGGGTGAAAAATATGGGGCCTAATAAGGGTTAGAGGTTGCAGCGCGCAATCTCTTTTTTTATATCTGTTCATATGTTATAATGTTGACGATGGCAGTTTTGAAGTATATAGATGGGGGACGCAGATGTTTGACAAGAAACTCATTAAAAATTTTGACTTTTTTATATTGATCTTGATATTCTTGCTGGTAGGCTTTGGGCTGATAGGTATTGGAGTGGCCATGAGGGAACCGGTTCAAGGAGATGAATACCGGTTGTTCGACATAATTGGAAATTTTAACTTGTATCATGTGAAGCTACACCTGTTGTGGTTTGGCATTGGGCTCATTGCCATGTTGGTGGTTATCAGCGTTGATTATCATCTCTTCGCTGATATGTCTTCATATATATATTGGACGGTAGTGGCTATGCTGCTCTATGTCTCCCTTAGGGGGCATATTGCCGGAAATGCGCGCAGCTGGATCAGCTTTGGATCGTTTTACCTCCAGCCTTCAGAGCTTGCCAAGATATCCATGATCATATCTCTAGCCAAAGCGATGGCTAAGGAGAAGGATGAGGGAGAAAATCTGGATGGCTTAAAGGGCCTTTTACCTTTGCTGGCCAGACTTGTCATTCCTTTGGTGCTCATCATAGTTCAACCAGATTTTGGTACAGCCATGGTGTTTATAGCAATATTGTTTGGAATGGTTTTCGTCGCAGGCATCAATTATAAGCTCTTGCTGGGCATAATTGGGGCAGGGGTTGCTGCTGTACCGGTTATGTGGTATGGCTTGCTGTCGGAGGTACAGAAAAACCGTATCCTAGTGTTTTTAAATCCCGGTATGGACCCTTTGGGGGCGGGCTATCATGTTATCCAGTCCATAATTGCCATAGGTTCCGGTAGAATATACGGTAAGGGGATCTTGACGGACAATACTTTAAGCCAACTCAATTTTGTTCCGGCTAAAAATACTGACTTTATCTTCTCGGTAACAGTAGAAGCCCTTGGTTTCATAGGAGGAGCTATAGTGATATGCCTATACTTGTGCTTGATTTTGAGAACCATATACTTGGCCACCAAAGCAAAAGATAATTTTGGCAGCTTTTTGATCATTGGCGTGGTATCCATGATGATATTCCATATATTTGAGAACATAGGTATGACCATGGGCTTGATGCCAGTTACCGGAATACCCCTTCCATTTATGAGCTATGGTGGAAGTTCCATGCTCACCAATATGATTGCATACGGGTTGGTGCTAAACGTGGGTATGCGCAGACAAAAGATAAATTTCTAAAGGGTAAGGCAAGTTTGCTCGGGGGGTAATGAACATGAATATCGCTTTGATTGCCCATGATAAGAAGAAAGAGGATATGGTCAACTTTTGCGTGGCCTATAGACATATTTTGGAAAAGCATAAGCTGTGCGCCACCGGCACCACTGGGAAGCTGATCGCAGAAGCGACGGGTCTACCGGTGCATCGTTTTCTTTCTGGCCCTCTGGGAGGAGATCAGCAGATAGGTGCTAGGGTGGCCTATAACAAGATCGATTTGGTCATATTCTTGCGGGATCCGCTGACGGCACAGCCCCATGAACCCGATATCAATGCGCTGCTGAGGCTTTGCGATGTGCATAATATTCCTCTGGCCACCAATCTGGCTACAGCAGAGGTTATGGTTAAGGCTTTGGAACGCGGCGATTTGGATTGGAGGCTGATAGTCAATCCTCCACGGGAGGACGACGATATATTTTGAAATCATAAACTTGGTCCCCTCCCAATATATTTGTATTGATGAGGAGGGGATGAGCTTTGGAAGCGGGAAAAGGGGTATATGTAAAAAAAGGGCTTAGGCCGGTCAGGCGGCGCAGATTGGATTTGCCTATTTCACGCCCTGTGCGCCGGCGAACATCGTACGGTAGAATGGATACTTTGGACGACCAGCACAAGGCAGCCGTATTGGTAGCCAGAATATCGGTAGCAGCTATCATTATTGTGGTGGTGATGTTGTTCAAGAGCATCGATACTCCTGTCACTAACTGGGCTGTTGACAGGATTCGTGAAGCCATAACCTATGACTTTGACATAGACGAGTCATTGGGAAAGCTGAAGTTCGTGGGCGACTACTTGCCGGGGCTTAAGGCGGCGTTTGGCGAACATCAAGCCCAGAATGAAGGTGAAGAGGCTGGAAAAAAGGAAGTAAATGAAGAGGTTCATCCTGTCCTTGCCGCTCCTGCCGAAGGCAAAGTGGTGGGTTTTTTCGGCCGTGTTTACGGCGATGAAGGTAAAGAGGTGACAAATCAGGGGATAGATATTTTTTCGCAGCAGCAGGGTTGGGTTTATGCGGTTTATGATGGGAAAGTGATCACCATAGGGGAAGACGGGCCTTACGGCAAATATGTAAAGGTTGACCAGGGGGAAGGGTGGGTGGCCTTATACAGCGGATGTGAAGACATACAGGTGCAGGTGGGAGATTCAATTAAACAGGGGACTAGAATAGGCAAGATGGGCAAGGCCCCCTCAGAAGAAGGGTATAGATTGCATTTTGAAGTCTGGCATGGCGATCAGCCGGTGGATCCCCTCAAGCTCATTCAAGAAGAGAGCAAAGTGTTTAGGTGAAGCGGAATAAGTGCTGCGGACATGAAGCTGGGTACGCTGTTTGGCATAAACATATATATAAATAAGTTGTTGGTTATATTCATCGCTATAGCCATAGTATTGGGAGAGGGGGCCAAGCTGACCGTCGTATTTTTGGTGGTGTTCGTGCACGAGCTGGCACATATGGTCATGGCTAGGGCGTTAAACTTAAGGGTGAGCGAGATAGAGCTGCTGCCTTTTGGTGGCGTGGCCAGAATTGAAAGCTTTTTTGAAGTCAACCCCCGAGATGAGGTATATATAGCCATGGTGGGGCCTATGTCTAACGTGCTGTTGGTGTTGGGCTGCATGGCTTTGAGGAAGATGGGACTTATTCCACACAAGGATTATGATTTTTTCATTCAGGCCAATTTGATGTTGGCTGGCTTTAACCTACTTCCGGCTTTTCCATTGGATGGAGGCAGGATTTTGCGTGCCATCCTTTCCCGGGAGATAGGGATAAAGAGGGCTACCAGGGTTACTACCATAGGCGGGTTTGTACTGGCGCTTTTCCTTGCCATGACCGGAGCATATGCCATCTATTACGGCATTTTTAACCCTACCCTGTTTGTCATGGCGGGGTTTTTGGTATATTCAGCCGTAAAGGAAAATAGGATGGCTTCCTATGTGATGGTGAGGGACCTCACTTATAAGAGGGATATTTTAATCAGAGAAGGGGCCATCCAATCGAGAGAGCTGGTGGTATTGTATGATCTGCCGTTGAGGGACGTGATAAAGAAGTTTGTGCCGCATCGATATCATAGCATCGTTGTAGTCGATGAGCGGCTTAGGCCCAGGGGCTATTTAACAGAAAAGGATATAGCAGACGGCATTATGGATTACGGGCTTAACGTGCCGGTGTATAGGCTGCTTTCGCAATCCAATCGCGAGAACGGTTGATTGAATGGCCGGGGTCTCATGGACAATTTTTGCCTTTAAACGGCACTACGCCAAAACGGGAGGTTGATGGAACGTCCAAGATTTGGACTATCTGAAAAAGTCCGGCATGTTTTCTCCTCACTATATAGGCTGCCACGTCAAGGGAATGGTAAATGCCTGCAAGGCAAAAATATATGGTGTGGACAAGACTTGTTGAATAGGATATGGACAAGGGGTATATTGTTTATTGATAGGAGGCAATGTGGATGGACAAGTCTATACTGGACGAGATACTCAGACAGGTTACTAAACCAGTTAGATACATGGGAAATGAATACAACATGGTGGAAAAGGACCCTTCAAAGGTGCTGATACGCTTTGCTTTTGCATTTCCAGACGTCTATGAAGTGGGCATGTCTCATTTGGGGATGAAGATACTGTATCATCTCATGAACGATAGGGAAGACACCTACTGCGAGCGCGTATTTGCACCATGGACCGACATGGAGCAGCTGATGAGGAAAAAGGGGCTGCCGTTGTTTGCCCTGGAAAGCAAAGACCCCATTGCCGAGTTTGACTTTGTGGGCTTTACCCTGCAGTATGAGATGTGCTATACCAACGTGATAAACATGCTCGACCTGGCAGGGATTCCGCTTCGGTGGTGGCAAAGAAACGAGCATCATCCCTTTGTCATTGCAGGGGGTCCTTGTGCATATAACGTTGAGCCTCTGGCCGACTTTTTTGATTTGGTGGTCATGGGAGATGGAGAAGAGGTAATAAACGAATTGCTGGATGCCTACCGCGAATGGAAAGTGCAGGGCGGCAGGCGCCAGGATTTTTTAATTGCAGCCGCTCATATACCGGGGGTTTATGTGCCGTGCTTTTATAGCGTGGAATATAACGACGATGGTACCGTCCGTTCCATTAAGCCCAATCGTGATGGAGTACCTCCCGTCGTTCAAAAGCGGGTGGTGGCAGATCTTGATAAGGCTTACTATCCCGAAACCATGATAGTGCCCTACATGGACATCGTCCATGATCGCGTTATGTTAGAGGTGTTCAGGGGTTGCACGCGCGGCTGCAGGTTTTGCCAGGCAGGCATGATATACCGCCCGGTGAGGGAGCGCTCGGTTCCAAGGCTTATGGATCTGGCAGATAGGCTGATCAGCAACACGGGTTATGAGGAGCTTTCACTTTCTTCCTTGAGTACCAGCGATTATTCCGATTTGGAAAACCTGGTAAAGCAGCTCATGGAGCGCTTTGCGCCGCAGAAGGTGTCCTTTTCGCTTCCGTCGCTGCGTATCGACTCCTTTGCGAGGGAGCTCATTGAAGAGATGATAAAAGTGCGCAAGGCAGGTTTGACCTTTGCTCCCGAGGCCGGGACCCAGAGGCTAAGGGATGTCATTAACAAGGGAGTTACCGAAGAGGATCTTTTGAACAGCGTGAGGCAGGCTTTTGAACTGGGGTGGGATACCGTAAAGTTGTACTTCATGATAGGGCTACCTACCGAAACCCAGGAAGATTTAGAAGGCATTGCCGACCTGGCCAGAAAGGTCAAGAGCTGCTATTTTGGCGTAACCGGAGGACGAAGGGCCGGCAGATTAAGGGTAACCGTCAGCGTAGCATCATTTGTTCCCAAGCCCTTTACTCCGTTTCAATGGGTTGGACAGGATACGGTGGAACGCATGAACCAAAAGCTGGATTTCCTCAAGGACAAATTAAGGATCAAGTCGGTGGAGTTTAATTGGCATGACCCGCGTCTGAGCTTCTTAGAGGGAGTATTTGCTCGGGGTGATCGCAGGCTGGGCGAGGTGTTACTAAAGGCATGGGAGATGGGCTGTAAGTTTGACGGTTGGGCGGAGCACTTCAAGTACGATGTCTGGCTAAAGGCCTTCCAGGATGCCGGCATAGATCCCGGATTTTATGCAAACAGGGAAAGGGCTAAAGAAGAGGTATTGCCTTGGAGCCATATAGATGTGGGGGTTACCCCATCTTTCCTGTGGAGGGAGTATCAAAAGGCGTTGAAGGGTGAGCTGACGCCCGATTGCAGGACCAGGTGCTGGGGCTGCGGCATTACGAGGCTGGAAGGAGGGTTGTGCCAGTGAGGCTGGTGGTAAAGTACGAGAAACAGGACAGGGTGAAGTATATATCCCACCTGGACCTTATGAGAACGTTGCACCGAGCCTTAAGGCGTGCCAGGATACCCGTTGCATTTTCACAGGGGTATAATCCCCAGCCCAAGGTTGCTTTTGCGCCTCCGCTTTCAGTTGGGATGACCAGCCAGGGCGAATACATGGATGTGATGTTGACTTCGGCAATGAGCCCTCAGGAGTTCTGCCAGCGAATGAACAGCGTACTTCCACAGGGGATAGCCATGCTCAGGGCAGTGGCCATCGATGAATCCCTTCCCTCGCTGATGAGCATGATTGAGAGGGCGCTTTATCGTATAACCCTTAAAGCCCCCGGCTTGCGAATGGAAGAAATATTGAAAGATTTCCTATTTCAGCCCGATATAGCCATAACAAAGAGCAGCAAGAAGGGTGAGCGGCTTGTAAACATTCGGCCTATGATACATCGCCTGGAGATAGTCGGCCAGAACGAAGAAGGGGTAATCATGGAAGCCATGTTGAGCGCGGGCAGTAGGGAGTCTTTAAATCCCGGGCAGCTGGTGCATTTATTGCTAGAATTTGCCGGTGCGGGAGAGGGCTCCTGCTGTTTGCCAAATATCCATAGGCTGGACATGTTTTTGTACAGAGGAAATGAATGGATAACCCCATTGGAACTGGGAGAGGATGATGGATGTGGCCAAGCAGATTGTGGTGGATATTCACTATGACCAGACACGGGTGGCAGTACTGGAGGACGGAGACCTTGTAGAGTTTTACATGGAAGATGATGAAAAGCAAGGCCTGGTGGGGAACATATATCGCGGGCGCGTCACCAATGTGCTACCAGGCATGCAGGCCGCTTTTGTCGATATAGGGTTGGAAAAGAACGCTTTTCTGTATGTAGGGGATATAAACGTGGATAATACGGTATTTGATTTTGGGGATAGGAATAGCGGCAAAGTGCTCAAAAACATTTCGCTGCGGGATATCATCAGGGAAGGGCAGGAGATCACGGTACAGATTTTGAAAGAGCCCATGGGAACCAAGGGTGCTAGGGTTACCACCCACATTACCCTGCCGGGCAGGTATGTGGTGCTCATGCCCACCCTAAACTACGTAGGCGTTTCCAGAAGGATAGAGGATGAAGAGGAGCGCCAGCGCTTGAGGAGGATCGCTGAGGCTATTAAGCCCGAAAATATGGGGGTTATAGTGAGGACTGCAGCAAAGGATAAGCAGCCCGAGGACCTAATGCCCGACATAGAGGTGCTGTGCAGGCTATGGGATGGTATCAAGGAAAGGGAAAAGCATGGCCAGGTGCCCCGACTCCTGCATAAGGATGAAAGCCTCCTGTATCGTACCGTTCGGGATATCTTCTGCTCTGATGTGGATAGGCTAATTATAAACGACTATTATCATTACCAAAAGGTAGTTGAATTGGTCAAGGCCATTTCGCCCTTGCTTGTGGACAGGGTGGAGTATGCTGACGCTCAGAGGAACTTGTTTGAGATTTACGGCATCGAGGAAAAAATTGAAAAGGCCATACAAAAGAAGGTGTGGCTTAAAAGCGGTGGATACATCGTAATAGATGTAACAGAGGCTTTGACGGTTATAGATGTCAATACCGGAAAGTTCGTTGGGAATGCCAGCCTGGAGGATACTGCCTTCAGGACTAATCTGGAAGCGGCCGAAGAGATCGCGCATCAGATACGGCTGCGCGATATAGGGGGTATAATAATAATAGATTTTATAGATATGTCCGAAGAAGAGCACAAGCAAAAGGTGCTGGAAGTGCTGGAACAGGCTTTGAAGAAGGACCGTACCAAGACCAATCTGGTGGGGCTGACTGGGCTGGGCTTGGTGGAGCTTACCCGTAAGAAGGTGCGGCCCAGGCTTTCAACGGCTTTTTTGAAGCCTTGCCCTTACTGCAATGGAACGGGAAGGGTATACTCCGAAACCACGGTCATAGCCAAAATAGAAAAGGAGTTGGAGAGGCTGTTTAGCGTAAATGAGGCTTGGGGAGCCCTGGTAGAGGTACATCCCAGCGTAGCTCATGCATGGGAGGAAGACAGAGAAGCTCTAGAACAGCTTGAGACCACCTTAAAAAAGAAGATATGTATTAGAGCCGATGATAACCTTCATGTTGAGGATAGCAGAATACAGCTGCTTAAAGGGCCAGGAGACTTAGAGAAAACCGTTCGCTTTTCTTGAACGATGGCAAGGGGAGGTCCAGCAGTACGTCTCTGCATGCGCATCTTACGCGTGTATGCATATAGGGCATGTCAGAGTTGGCTGGTGGCCTTTTTTATTTTTGGAAGGGCCTTTTGGACTGAAAAACGCGGCGCATTGAGCTTAAGTACATACCCCTTAGTATATTATTAAACTATGGTGACTGGCAACCAGTTCCATGACGTTCGGCTGTTTTGAGTAAAAAACGGCCTTTTGAGCAAATAAGTAATAACAGAGGACAAAGTGTATGGATGGGAGTTTAATTTATCGGTTTTTATAACATTTTAACAAATTTTTATTCAAGGAAGCAGCAAATTGGCAATTTTTATAATAACTTATTGATTTTGTAAAAGTTTATATATAAACTATAAATAGTAAATAGGGGTCCCCTGCGCTGGACGATTGGGCACGGCACAGCAATTGGCTGCAGCAGTAAAGGTTTTACTTTGAGCGAGGGGACAACAGCCGATAACCATCAAGTTAAGGAATCAGCCAAAGGGTGTACTTTGATGAGCCAGTCAAAATTGTTGTACGAGTATTTACGGGAATACTTTGGACATGATGATTTCCGCCCCGGCCAGCAGCAGGTGGTAGAGACCATACTTCGAGGAGAAAACGCCGTAGCGGTATTTCCAACGGGGAGCGGAAAATCGCTGTGCTATCAGCTTCCCGCCCTTATGTTCTCAGGCACCACCTTGGTTATATCGCCCCTTATATCGCTGATGAAAGACCAGGTGGATCAACTGGTCCAGCGGGGTATTCCTTCCACCTTTATAAGCAGCATCCTCTCGGAAGAAGAGCTTGCCGGGCGCATGGACAACCTAAGCAGGGGGAAGTACAAGATAGTATACATTGCCCCCGAACGTTTTTATTCAGAAGGGTTTATTGAAGCCTTAAAGGGCTTGGAAGTGCCGTTTGTAGCTGTGGATGAGGCGCACTGCATATCCCAGTGGGGGCATAATTTTCGCCCTGCCTATTTAAAGGTAAGGGATTTGATACAGCAGTTGGGCAGCCCGGTGGTGGCTGCTTTTACGGCTACTGCTAACCGGCACGTGCAGCAGGATATAGTTCGGTTGCTCAACTTAAAGGAGTATAAGCTGTTTGTAAGAGGCTTTGACCGGCCCAATTTAGAGTTCAGGATAGAGAAAATCCGAGACAAACAGGGGTTTGTCCTAAGGTATGTCAAGAAAAATTTGGGCAAGGCGGGTATCATCTATGCCGCTACCAGGAAGACCGTTGAGGAGCTCTATAACCTGCTCATCAGCAAGGGCATACCGGCTGGCATGTATCACGCAGGGTTGAGTAGCCGGGATAGGGTTATGGCTCAGGAAGACTTCGCCCGGGGCAAGATATCGGTTATGGTGGCTACCAATGCCTTTGGCATGGGCATAGACAAGAGCGATATACGATATATATTACATTACAACATGCCCAGGTCTTTGGAGTATTATTATCAGGAAGTGGGACGAGCTGGGAGGGATGGTAGGCTAGCCTCTTGTATACTCCTGTATTCGGAAGAAGATTACCATCTTAACCGGGCTCTTATAAATATCAATTACCCTCCTGTGGGCCTAGTGGAGAGCGTGTACAACAGGGTGATTGAGGCTGGTGCCAAAGGGGTAGCCCTTGAGGCGCTCCTTAAAGGCAATATGTCAAGGCAAATTCTGCATAGCGCTGTGCGAAAGCTTATTGAGTATAACTACGTGAAGCTGAAAAACGGCGTTGTATACCCGTTTTTAAATGGCAGGAAATTTGAGCTTACCCAGGAAGAGATAGATCAACACAAAAAGGTCGAGCTTGAAAAGCTGGATAAGATGGTAGAGTATTGCCTGAGCAAAAGGTGCTTGCGATACAAAATTCTTGAGTATTTTAACGAGGAGCCCACCTTTACTAAATGCGGAAACTGCAGCGTTTGCGGTTCAGCCGCTGATGGTACCAAGAGAAAGTTCATAGACGACCTGCTTAATGGTATACTGAATGTCCAGGGAGATGCCTATAACGCTGGAGAAAATGACAGGACAGACTACGCCCTGCTCGACGTCCTAAAACAGGTGAGGGAGAGGATCGCCAAAAAAGCAGGGATACCGCGTCAGGCGGTATTTGATGACGGCACCCTTGAGCGGATGGCGGCCTTAAAGCCGGTTACCAGAAAGCAGCTTCTTAAAATTGATGTCGGGATAGAGCCGCACAAGGTCGAGCTCTTTGCCGACGAATTTCTCCTGGAAATACACCGTTATATTCGCCAGAAAACCATTGTTTGATTATGGATTTGAATATTTTACACTTCTAATCTCCTATATTGGCTTTCTGCAAGGGTGTATAGGATTGTCAAGCTGGGAATAGCTAGAAGGCCCATCGTAAGTCCTAGTACAGCATATACAATCCACTCCGAAGCCTTCAATTGGATGAGCAAAACTATCAATAGGACCGATAGCGCTAGGACGGCCAAGGTGAGCAGTATGCTGAACAGGCCGTTTAAATTTTGTTTTACGGCTTCCTGCGGGTTATCCCACTCAAGCCGGGGATGCAAGAGGTCGATGAGCAGGTTGAGGACGTTAAGGAGCACACTTCCCAGCATACAGAGAATGAATATTGTAAATGCCCTTATGATGGACAATTTTAGCACTACTCCGACAACCGCAGTGGTTACCACTACCCCTATTCCCGATATGGCCATGCTGTGAAGCAGCTTAGCAGTTACCTGTTGCCTTGCTGGCACGGGAATCATCTTGGATATCCAAAACGTTTTGCCTTCCCTTGAAATGGAAGTGCAAGCTACGATATTGACGCTGGATGCGAACAAAACTAGGCCAGCGCTGCCTAAGGTGACCCACATGACAAATTGCGGCTGCCTTATTTGCGTGAGCAACGCCTTCATTTCTTCCCCCCGTGCTATGAAAGGCATTAATAATATAAAAGGTACCATTATCATGCCTGCCAGCCCGTTCATGGCGTAGACTGGAGTCCTTAAGAACAGCTTCCATTCCTTCCAGAACAATGCCATTACGGGGGATGAGGTTTTTTCCACCTGTGCATTTATGCTTTCAGCTGAAAGCTTTTTTCTGCCGCGGTTTACTTCTTGTCCGGCCAGCAGCCCTTTGTAAAATATCAGATTGCTCAGCCACAGCA
>JAMNZI010000025.1 GCA_023622385.1 Bacillota bacterium
AGTTTGGAGCTCCTGAAGTTAATGAATATGGCGTCGCCGTAATGGTGAGCATTCCACGGTTTTTGGATATTTACTTCGGAGCCATCGGCCAGCAGCCTAGCCCTTTTGACTTTGCCTTTTATGCCCTGGATGGCGATGGGGCCTATACCCCTGTCAAGTATGTGTGCGTACAGCTTGTTGCCTTTTTTCGTATAGCGGCCCCATTCGGGTTTTGGCAGGCCAGCGTTGCCACAGCCGTATATGCTCTCCCCGTTTTTGCTCATCCATTTTCCAATTTCGGTAAGTATCTCGACGCTTTCCTCCGGAATTTCTCCCTTTGCATTGGGGCCGACGTTGAGGAGGAGGTTTCCTCCCTTGCTGACGCATTCAACCAGCGCTCTGATGAGCTGTTTGGGCGATTTGAAGTCCTTATCGGCAGCCGCATAGCCCCAATTGTTGTTCATGGTTATGCACGCTTCCCATGGTATGGGGTTACCGGCCTCGTCCACTACGCCTTCAGGCGGTATGATCTGCTCGGGTGAAGCGAAATCGCCGGCATAGATTTCTTTATTTACAGCCCGGATGTTACCGCCCAGCCTGTCGTCTATTATTATATGGGGTTGCAACGAGCGGACCATATTGACCAGTTCGGTGGCTTTCCAGGTTTCGCCCGACATGTTGCCGTACGAAAAATCAAACCACATTATATCGATTTTTCCGTAGTTGGTGAGCAATTCCCTTACTTGACCATGCATGTATTCTAGGTACCTTGAGAAATCATGTTTTTTATCCTTCCAGGCTTCATTGTCCCTCATGGGATGGAAGCTGTCGCCGTACGCCGGGTAATCGGGATGGTGCCAGTCCAGAAGCGAATAATAAAACCCTACTTTTAGGCCTTCGTTTCTGAAGGCTTCAACGTATTCTTTAATGAGGTCCCTGCCTGCAGGGGTATTAGTTGCCTTATAATCGGTGAGCTTGCTGTCGAACAGGCAGAAGCCGTCATGGTGTTTTGCAGTCATAACGGCATACTTCATCCCGGCTTTTTTCGCCAGGGCTGCCCACTCTTTGGGGTTGTAGTTTACCGGATTGAACTCCTCAAAGAAGGGCTGGTAGTCTTCAATTGAGAGCTTTTCGTGGCTCCTTACCCATTCACCCCTTGCCGGAATGGCGTAAAGTCCCCAGTGGATAAACATGCCAAAACGCGCCTTTACAAACCATTCGATGCGCTCATTTGCTGTTGACATGGTAGTACCCTCCCCTTTTGGTATTTGCAATAAGCAATTAAACTCCTTAGCAGATTATATTGAATTTATGGTATAATAGAAATGGAAATTTTTAATCTTTGGGTGTTTAAAACTAACTTTTTATGTATTGAGGTATTTCAAATTAGAGTGTTGGTATAAGAGGGTTAACGATGAAACATGACAAGGCATTGCTTATAAAGAACTATCTGGCAAATCTTCAAGTGGATGTGCAGGTGGCAAGTTACACGCATTGCCCTCAAAGCTGGGCCGACTTTGACTATGTGCCCGATTACAACAAGTTTTATTATATATGCGACGGGGAAGGGTGGCTTAAAATTGGAAGCGACGAGTATTATCCTAAGCCCGGGCAGCTGTTTTTGATGCCGGCAGGTGTGGTGCAGTCGTATTCTACCATAAGCGGGAACACGTTCAAAAAATACTGGTGCCATTTCACGGCAAAAGTGGGGGAGATGAACTTTTTTGATATCGTGAGGACTCCGGTGTTTGTTGATGTTGGCGATGATCGTGGGCTTAAAGAGCTTTTTGCGGCTCTGGTTGACAGTTACCATAGCGGCGGCTTTACGAATGCTCTGCGGCTTAAAGGGATTATGATGGAGATCATAGCCTGGTATTTTGATAAACTATCGTTGGACGATATACAGCTTTATGCTTATTCCTCCACTCAGGAGCTAGGCGAAGTGTTAACCTTTATTGAATCTCATCTTAATGATAACATAACAATCGATGACCTTGCCAGGATCGTGCATTTTCATCCTAACTATTTCATAAAATTTTTCCGGGATCACCTTGGTTGCTCGCCAATGCAGTACATTAACAGGCTTAGATTGGAGAAAGCTAAGCATCTACTTAAAACCACTGATTTGACGGTTAAGGAAATTGCTGATATGATTGGGTTTAACGACGCGGGGTATTTCTCAAAGGTTTTTAAAAGGTATACCGGGTTTTCACCGCAGGAATTCAGAAATATCTAACTGGGCATAAGTGCTTGCGGATATTTTTAGGATGGATAGATAGCGCTGGAGGAAGGCAGGTATTATCGTGGTTTAAGAGAAAGGGTAAGACGTGCTTTGAAGAGATGTGTAGTTTTGCGCAATTTATTGGGATAGGAGGTAAAGGCAATTGAAAAAGGGTGTAAGTGATCGCATTATTGATGTCCCGCAAGCCAGCATATGGTATTTACATCACAGCGGCTTTGCCGTTGAGACTGCCGGCCATTTCCTGGTGTTTGACTATTCCTGCGATAAGCCCGAGGGTGAAGGGAGGGGCCTTGAAAACGGCGTTGTCACTCCGTGCCTGCTGGACAAAGATAAGAAAATATTGGTATTTGTTTCCCATGGGCACGGCGATCATTTCAGCCATGTAATTTTTGATTGGCAAAAGGACAGGCCGGATATCGCCTATGTTTTGAGCAGCGACGTTAAGCCTAAGGTAAGGCAAAATGTGCCCAATTCATACTTTGTTTTACCTTATCAGCAATTGCGCATAGATGATGTGACGGTAAAAACCTATGGCTCTACAGATATCGGCGTGTCCTTTTTGGTTGAGGTGGATGGGCTCAAGATATTTCATGCCGGGGATTTGAACTGCTGGTACTGGTACTATGAGTCAACGCCCGAGGAGCTCAAGCAGGATAGGGAAAGCTTTGAAAGAGAAATCCAAAAAATGGCGGGAGAGCAAATGGATATCGCTTTTTTCCCGGTTGACCCCAGACTGAAAGAATATTATCATATGGGAGGAGAGCATTTTATAAACCGGCTGAGGCCTGACATTTTTGTGCCAATGCACTTCTGGGAGCAATATGACATCACGCGCAAGTTCGCCGAAAGGATGGAAGGCCTGTCCACAAGGGTGGTATCCTTGTACCACAGGGGACAGAAATTCATATATGAGAAGGGGGAAAGGAAAAATGAAATTTAAGATGGCGCACACCAATTTCAACGTCCTTGACCTAGAAAAGAGCATAGCGTTTTATGAGAAGGCTTTAGGCCTTAAGGAGCTGAGGCGAAAGGAAGCCGAGGATGGGAGCTTTATTCTGGTGTTCATGGGCGATGGTACTACAGAACATCAGATAGAGCTCACCTGGTTGCGGGATCGAAAGGAGCCATATGACCTATCTGACAACGAAATACATCTGGCTTTCGTCGTGGACGATTTCGAAGCAGCTTATCAGCATCACAAGGAAATGGGTTGCATTTGCTATGAAAATAAGAAGATGGGGATTTACTTCATTGAGGATCCTGACGGATACTGGATAGAGATTGTTCCCGAGAGAAAGTAGGTTTTTATACACGAAAAAATGAAGATCATCGCGAAGTGACCCAATATTACTGGTACAATTATTCGATTTTGATAGGGTAACTTTGGGTAAACGGTTGATGGGTGGAGGTTCCGGCACCTAATCTGCAATCAAGCTAAGGGATGTTGAGCTTTTAAAGAAAACTTATGATATATAATCTAGGGGGGATATATTTGGCAGACAAAGGTTGCACCAACATGGCGAGCAACTTGAAGAACTGCACGTGCAGCTATGATTATTGTAGCCGTAAGGGTAAGTGCTGTGAGTGCCTTTCCTATCACTGGAGCCGAAAGGAGCTGCCGGGGTGCCTGTTTCCGCCGGAAGTGGAGCGTACATACGACCGCTCTCTAGAGAGGTTTATACAGGTTTACGGCAATAAGTGATTTTAAGGTATTCCTTGAAAGAGTTATGATGGTGTTATGTCTTTGTATCTGCAGGTATATGTGGTTGGTAACTTGTTATGGTGTTATATTAAAGCTGGCTTATGGTTAACGGTGCCCGAGAGGAGGCTTGAAGGGCATGCCAAGGAAAAAGAGCGGTATTAGCCAGACCAGAAGCCTGCTGTATGGTTTGGCTCGTTTTCTAGGGGATGTCCAGGCCATCAGCAAAGGGCCGAGGGCTGTCGTCAAACGGGTAGCGCGCAGAGCTGCAGGCAGGACAACGGCCAGGGCCCTCAGAAAGCTATTTAAATGATGTGCGGGGTACTCATTTAAGTACCCTATTTTGTTTTGGCAATAATCAAAAATATATAGATCATTGTAAAATAAAATACGGTTTGAAGATATTCGCTGCCTAAACCACAGGTCAAGGCCGTATGATGCTGATGGGAAGAATTTACCCGAATTCGATGTTTTATCAGGATTAAAGCTGTTGGGGTAAGAAACCTGTATCTGTTGAGATAGGGTGAGGTATTTATTGGAGAGGAGGTTTTACCGTTGAGAAACTTTGAGCCCGATTATACAAATATTTTAGATGCTGCCAAAAACAAAAAGCCTAAAAGGCTTCCACTGTACGAACATATCATTTCTGAGAAAATAATGGAACGGATATTAAATAGGTCATTTGCAGAACTCATAAACGGCGACATCTCTGATCAGCGCCAATTTATAAGAGAGTATATAGGATTTTTCAAGGCTATGGGATATGATACGGTAAGCTTTGAAAGATGCATAGGCCCTGTAATGCCGGGAAGCGGGGCATTGGGGAATCATAAACCTGGTGTTATAAAGACGCGGGATGACTTCGAGAAGTATCCTTGGGACTCCATACCCGATCTGTTTTTTGAAAAATATTCAGATATTTTTCTTTTACTCAAAGAAGAAATGCCTCCGGGAATGAAAGCCGTGGGAGGTCCCGGCAACGGTGTGTTTGAGTGCGTACAGGATGTGGTAGGGTATATGGAACTATGCTACATTCGTGCTGACGACCCGGAATTATATAGGGACTTGTTCGATAAGGTTGGTACAATCATGTATGAAATATGGAAAAGATTTTTGCCTTTATATGGAGATGTGTTTGCAGTTTGCAGGTTCGGAGATGATCTGGGTTTCAAGAGTTCAACCCTCCTGCCCGTTGATGATATAAGGAATCTTATCATTCCACAATACAAGCGAATAATAGATTTGGTGCATAGCTACAATAAGCCGTTTTTGCTTCATTCCTGTGGGAACATATTCTCTGTAATGGATGACATTATTGATATAGCGGGCATTGATGCCAAGCACTCAAATGAAGATGTCATAGCTCCGTTTTCGGTATGGGTAGAAAAGTATGGCGATCGGATTGGGAATTTTGGTGGCGTTGATACCGATGTTCTTTGCCAGAGGAGTGAACAGGAAATACGGGAATATACCCTTGATATTATCAACACCGCCGTTGAACACGGGGGATTTGCACTGGGTTCGGGTAACTCTATTCCTGATTACGTGCCTGTAGAGGGGTATTTGGCAATGGTGGAAACCGCTAGAAAATACCGCGGTGAGTGAAAACAGTGGGTGAATATTTGTTCCATTCGTTGCTATAAAATCGTTGCTTATAGATAGTCATATTTCATTAAAATAATTAACTTGGAAAGGTCGATGCTAGTAACCAACCATATTTCGTAATAGTAGGATTGATTTCATTTAGCAAAGTATTTCTTATAGGCCGGATTTAAATTGCTTTCTAAATCAAAAGGATTTATTATACGTTACAACATTTAAATTGATTGGGGGCGGGGGAAAATATGTCAAAACAATTGTTTACAAAAAAAGTTATCGGAACGGTAAACCATGATGTGCCGAATGCCATCTTTAATGCGCTTTCAGTTGTAGGAGATATTAACGGTGACGGTTTCGACGATGTTGTAATAGGCGCTGTAAACGGAAAACTGGTGTGGTTTGAAAACAAGGGTGAGATCGGCGAATGGAAGATGCACACTATCGATGATCAGGTTATGAATCTTGAATGTGGCGGATCTTTAGTGGATTTGACAGGGAATGGGCTGCCTGACTTGATATGCGGGAACAATGCAGCAGGGGATGGGGTGTATTGGTGGGAGAATACGGGAAGGCCGGATGAAAAATGGACAAAAAGGCTTATAATTAAGACCGGCCACACGCAGATACACGATACAATAGTAGGCGATATAACGGGTGATGGGCAAAAAGCTTTGATTTTTACCAACCAACGTACCGGAAAAGGAACTAGAATATACTACATACCTATTCCGGAAGACCCTACCGTAAGTCCGTGGCCAAATGTGCAGATTATAGCCGAGGGAAAATGGGAACCTAATCCGAATAGTCCTACGGGATTCCAACCAGAAGAAGGACTTGCAATAGGGGATATAGATGGTGATGGCATAAATGAGCTTATTTGTGGGACGCATTGGTACAAATATAATGGAAAAGGATGGGATGGATACAAGTTTGCATCGGGATACCTTACATGCAAGTGTGCGGTGGGGGATGTGGATGGTGACGGTAGAAATGAGATAGTTCTGTCGGAAGGAGATCCCGTAATTTATGGGAAGACCCAAGGCGGTAAACTCGCATGGTTTAAACCGAAAGGTGATATAACCGATATGTGGGAGGAACACGTGCTTGAAGATAATCTTCTTGACGCTCATTCCCTTCAGCTGGGGGATATATGCGGCAATGGCAGAATAGACATTTTTGTTGGCGAAATAGGCGTTGCAGATGAGCAAAGGAAATATAAAATCAGACTTCCGCGCCTCCTGGTCTTTGAGAATGACGGAAAAGGAAATTTTACAAGGCACTTGATAGATGAAGGGACAGGCATTCATGATGCTATGCTCGCAGATACCAGAAAAAAGGGGTTTTGGATATTGTAGGTAAACCCCTCCATGGTGCTGAGATGTGGAATGTGCATGTTTGGTATAACAATCTGGCAAAATAGCTTATTTGATGAAATGGGGATAATTAAGAAGACAGTTTACACAGAAATATTTACACTGCCTACAGAAACTTAGGATTGATACTAGGCAGCTACACAGTATATTCGAAGAGCTGTAAATAAAGAGGTTCTAGAAATCTCAGTTCCCTGAACCCCCCAATATCATTTTATACATTATATTTGTTAAGTTTTTATTTTATTGGAATTTGTTATAAAAATTTTTTGGGACAAAAAAATTTGGCAAAGCATATATATAAACCTTAAAATATATTTGTACACTAACATAGAAGGAAAATCAGTCTGCATAAAATCATATACACTTCCGTTTATACTAGATTTTTTATTTATATCTTAGCTTGTCTATAGCAATTAATTCTTAAAAACTCCTTTTATGGTTTTCGTGCCTATTGATTTTCTCAAATCTAAACTTATGATAATATAATTGCTACATTATATGGTATTAAATAGCTAAATCAAATGGTAAATCACTTATGTCTCGCAAACGACGACCTTCTATTAACATTGTAAGCATATCAAGTTGATCTTCGTTCTCAGCTTGCTCAACTGCTCGTAATAATTCAGACAAAGCCATATGATAGACACAATCAAGGTCGCCCGTACCTAAAGCTAAAGATGCAATACGAGTGGGTAATGGTTCTGCTGTTACAGCAGTAATATGAGGTGTTTTCCCTTTTCGATTTCGCATTAAATTTAATGCTTCTGTTCTTGTGTTTTGCGATCTATCTGATCTCATAGTCCACTTACAGGATATACTTGCATGAAGAATTGGCACGGGATTATCACCATGGTTAATTTTTCTTAAAGGAGTATAAGCTGCTACTTCTCTTGGCTTTTTTGATTCAGCCATGATTTCTTCTTCGGTTTTCCATGTATTGTTTATTTGTTTTTCTGTAAGCGGAAATCTATAAACAACAATATCAGGTTTGACAAGATAATCTGTGCCTAGGCTAATGGCTAAATCATGATTTTCTTTAGTTAATTTTTCAAGTACTGAAAGATGTCTATATTGTTCAAATTCAGAAATATTTCTCTCTACTTCAAATTTCCAATCTCCTGGTCGAAGATGCTGTAAAATGTTAAATGATTTCTGCAAAAATTCCTTGGTTATTTCTGCAAATAATTTTCCAGCTTCTTGCCCTGAAGGCGGATTTTTACATTTAGCACCACCCATATATTTAGCAAGTTCTAATGCAATTCTACTACTTGCTTTACTGCTTGTATCTGCAATATTTACTGTTCCTCCTTTTATTGACAAAATTTTGTGGCAAATATTATCAATATATTCTCTTCTTAATTTTTGAATTTCTGATATGATCATTTTTAGTCACTCCTTTTTCAATACTTTATAGCTGGTTTTTTTAATATTATTACTTCTTCAGTGTGCATTCGTTGTTCGATTCTAGATTT
>JAMNZI010000085.1 GCA_023622385.1 Bacillota bacterium
GTATTAAATCATCTTCTCCGTGCAACCTTATCAAATCATCTTCTCCATGCAGCCTTATCAGATCATCTTCTCCATGCAGTCTTATTAAGTCATCTTCTCCATGCAAACGTATTAAATCATCTTCTCCATGTAGCCTTATTAGATCATCTTCTCCATGCAGTCTTATTAGATCATCTTCTCCGCACGGCGTTACGCTGTCGGCATATCCTACTACA
Source organism: Bacillota bacterium (assembly GCA_023622385.1). Lineage (GTDB taxonomy): Bacteria > Bacillota > Clostridia > Caldicoprobacterales > Caldicoprobacteraceae > Caldicoprobacter. The sequence continues at coordinate 216 of JAMNZI010000085.1, forward strand.
TCCAGACCAAATGAAGATACCACAAGAACCAGTATCGAAAAGATGATTAACAATCCCTTTTTCATAATTCCCCTCCCTCCTTTACTTTTTTATTTTACAATTATACAATATATGACAAAGAAAGCAATTTTCAACCCGAATTGATTCTGGGTGGTGTAAAAAATGGATATGTTTTATTATGATTTAGAGGCATTTGGCAACGAACTAAGAGATATTCGTAAATCTTTAAGGCTTACTCAAAAGGATATAGCAGATCAAGCTTTCATCAATATAGATACTTTAAGAAGAATTGAAAATGGAAAGGTCGTGCCTAAATAGGAAACCTTAGATTTAATGTCTGTTATTCTCAAAAGGGATTTAAATGAAGTTTTGCTTAAATACAGATTAAAAGATTATTCTGCTTTTTGTAAAATAAAGAATTCTATTGAAAGTAAGCTTGAAGGCGGGGAGTTTGATAAATTAAAAAATGAAAGGGAAAAATTAAAAAAAATAATTCAAGAAGGTAAAATGAGCCTTTATTACACCCAGTTATTAAAACAGCTCCTCTTTTTAGTAGAATCCATTATTGAAAAAAACGTCAATAATGATTACGAAAAAGCTCTTGAAAAATTGATACAGGCAATGAAAATTACTATACCGAATTTTTCTCTTTCTAACTATACCTCCTTCGTATACAGCAGTATGGAAATTAGGATACTGATGAACATAGCCCTTATAATTGAAGAAAAAGAGACTCCCAAAAAATCTACAAAAATGTTTCTATTCTGTCTGGAATCGCTTGAGCAAGATAACATAGAAGAAAGAATTAAAGTTTATTACAACCTTTCTTACTCTTTTCACCTTCTTTCCGACTACAACAAAGAGCTTTATTATGCGGATTTAGGAATCAAAACCTGTGTAAAAAACAAAACTTTAAACGGTTTAGGCCCCTTATATTTTAGAAAAGGAATTGCCGAATACCATCTTAAAAAAGAAAATTATATAGATTCCCTTTTAAAAGCCATACATCTTTTTGAAATCTTAGGCCATAAAAAACTAAAACAAATAGCCATAGAAAATTGCAGAAAATTTTATAACATCGAGTTGACCCCATTTATACCAAAATCCCAAAAAAAATAATACGTGCCACTTTTTATTATCTTTAATCATACACCATCTAATACAAATATAGATAAAATTCAGCGATAATACAGCCAAGAAAAAATCAAGAGGGACCTCCGACGTTATCGTCAGAGGTCCCTCAAAAAGGACCCGCCACTTAAAGAATAAACGGCTGGATATGCTAAAAAGCAATATCCCGTGGCAAGTCCTTGTAGTCTTATTATATGCAGCAAAATAGAAAATACACATGGTAATATTTGTAGAATATCAACGTGTATTAAGCCATTTTGGAACGACACCAGACCTTTGTATCTTATATCTGAAAGCATATTCTCCGGACCCTATTTCCAATTTCAGGCCATTATCAACCGTCTCTTGCTTTAATATCCCTTCTGCTTCAGTCAACCTTTTGCCACTCTCATAGACTGTATCAGGTGCAGCAAACGGCAATATCACCGTAGCGGTAGTATTGTGAGGCACGCATATCGATATCTCTATGCAATCATCCTGTAGTCTCCACTCCGATTTGATCTTTCCGTACATCGACTTTAGCTCGGCCTTTGCGTAGGTCAAACCCTCACCAATGGTTGGCTTGATGTATATATGCTTATATCCGGGCCTTTCTTCATCCGTATCAATTCCGGCCACCACCCTGTAAAGCCAATCCCCGATGGAGCCGTAGGCATAGTGGTTGAAAGAGTTCATATCGGGGCTCCAGAAAGAGCCATCCGGCTTAATTCCATCCCAGTGTTCCCAAATGGTGGTTGCACCCTTGGTCACCTGATACAGCCATGATGGATAATCGGTCTGCAAGAGCAATTTATAAGCCACGTCGCTATAACCATTCTGGCTCAGCACATGGCAGAGATAAGGCGTGCCCACAAAGCCTGTCGTCAAATGGTACTTATTATTCTTGATATAATCCACCAGCGTATCGATGGTGCGCTTGCGATCCTTCTCCTCTACAAGGTTGAACATGAGCGCCAACACATGAGCGGTCTGGGTGGGAACCGCCAGCCTGCCGTTTGGCGTCACGAACTCCTTCCTAAAGGCATCTACTATATTTTCATACAGCTTTGAATATTCTTCCACATCCTCGGTTTTACCGAGAACTTTAGCAGCTTTCACGAGCAAACTTGTAGAATACGCGTAGAAAGCCGTAGCAATGAAATCTATTGCAGTAGCACCTACGTAGCTTCCTTCCTTTGCATCCAGCCCTAACCAGTCGCCAAAATGAAAACCGGTGTTCCATAGATACTCATTATCCCCCTGATGCCTTATGTATTCCACCCAGGCCTTCATGCTCTCATACTGCTCTTCAAGAACTCTCTTGTCGCCGTAGCACAAATACACCGTCCAGGGGCATATTACAGCAGCGTCTCCCCATGCAGCCGAAGAATGATGGTCATCGCCCAGGACGTTTGGAATCACAAAAGGCACTCCTCCATCGCTCAGCTGATCAGCCTTCACATCCTTAAGCCATTTCGCGAAGAATGAAGCAACGTTCATATTAAAGCAAGCAGTTCTGATGAACACCTGCGCATCTCCAGTCCAGCCAAGCCGCTCATCCCTTTGAGGACAATCGGTAGGTACATCTATAAAATTGCCCTTCTGTGACCACAGTATATTCTGCTGAAGCCTATTAATTAAGGGATTTGAGCATTCAAAGCTGCCAGTTGGCTCCATATCCGAATGGACTACCATTCCCACAAAATCGTCAAGCGAGGGCTGGCCCGGGTACTCCACCAATTTCACGTACCTAAAGCCCTGGAACGTGAAATGCGGCTCAAATACTTCCCTACCCTCGCCCTTTAATATGTACTCGATCGTCTGTTTAGCCTTCCTCAAATTTTCAGTATAAAAGTTGCCATCCTTGTCTAACACTTCGGCATGCTGCAGCACCACCTTGCTTCCCGCCGGTCCTTCTACCGCAAAACGTACCCAACCCGCCATGTTCTGTCCCATATCCAAAACCGTCTCACCAGCAGGGGTTGTAATAATAGCCACCGGCTTAATCTGCTGAACTATACGAACAGGAGGTCCTTCCTGAGCGACTATTATGTCCTTTGGTTTATCCAATTCCTCCACATCGCACCAATCAGAATCGTCGTAATTCGCTTCATCCCAGCCCTGCTTCTCTAATCGAGCATCGTAAATTTCCCCGTGGTAGATCTCGGACATGAGGATGGGACCCGTAGAGGCCTTCCAGCTCCTGTCCGATATAATTACCTGTTCCCTGCCATCTTCATAAACGATATGCATCTGTACGAGGGCTGCCAACTTGTCTCCGTATATATTCTTCCGCCCTTCCCAGGCAAGATTGCCTTTGTACCACCCATTACCCAATATAACGCCAATGGCATTCTGACCTTCTCTAAGCATTTCAGTTACATCAAAGGTTTGATACTGTAGCCTTTTATTGTAGCTGGTCCAACCTGGTGTAAAGAAATAGTCCCCAACCCTCTTTCCGTTTAGATGAAGCTCGTATAGCCCAAGGCTGGTGGCATAGATCCTAGCACACTTTACCTTGCCCTGAACCTCAAAGGCTTTTCGCATGAAGGGACAGGCTTGTAAATCCGATGAATTATCTCCGATATTCGGCGCAATCCAATTGGCCACCCATTCACTGGCATTCAAAAGGCCCATTTCCCAAAAAGCCACTTGGCTCCAATCAGACATTCTGCCTCTCTGATCCCATACCCGTACTCTGTAGTAATACCTTGTCCGCGATTTCAGTGGCTGGCCGTTGTACTCAACATGAATCGACTCATCGGAGTCAACCCTTCCGCTGTCCCATACGATGCAATTGAATTCCATATCAGTAGAAACTTGTATCTGATAAGCGGCCTGCAGGACATTGCGCTCATCCGACCTTATGATCCAACTAATTCTAGGTTTTTTTACGTCAATACCTATGGGATTGTCTTTATATTCACACCTCAAATTATACACTTCAAGCATTTAGGCTCCCCCCTAAACTTATAATTGCAACTTATTACCTACATATCTGTTGATATCCTACTCCCAAGTAAAGAAACCCTTGTTGACTCACATTTTTGTTGGGAGTTAAAACCGACTTCAATTAAAAATCGCCGTTCAATACCATAAATCTCAGAGAATTGGAAACTCGCTTAATTTCTGATGATTAAAAATTGAAGTCTACTCCCACGGCAAGCGGCATTCTACTATATCGCTCATGCCATGATAATACGGATGTCCTGTAGCCAATGTGAAATGGGCGTCTACGGGTTTATCCTGTCGAGTCAATCTTATGATAAACTGGTTCCATCCCTCTTTCAAAGAGACATCAGCATAGCTTGCTCCATCACCGCTGTAATTAGGCCTGGGTATACGTCCCTCAAGCGCTTCATGTACCTTTTTGCCATTAAGCCATAGTTCCATAGGACAATTGGAAGACACCCCGGCACGGCCCATTCTTTCTTCCGGACAATATACGTAATGGCAGAGATAGATGCTGCCGGGCTTCCCTTCAAAGTATCGCTCCACCGGCAAAGCATTGTCTATAAAGTCAACTACTTGCCAACCTTTAACGTCATCGCTACAAGGATTGAAGTCTACATTAACTGGCGATACCAACCAGCGCTTGCTACCAAGCAGTACCAGCGGTATGTCTTCACCCTGCGGCCTTCCCTTTATTTCGACGTGTATGCTGCCGCGGTTGGACTGATTTATAAAAGATGTGTCGTCTACTGTTATACGGCAAATAAATTCTGCTTTACCTTTAGCCGGTAGATTTATGCCTCTTAATAGCTCAGGCTCACTTCTCCATCCTTGCGGCAGTTTTATATTTACATCGGCCGTTAAATCCATAGGCCTCGGGTTATACAATATAACTTTTATGGTTTTAACTTCTCCCGCCCTTATAACGGGATGATCCCCATAGTCCACTGCCGCTTTTATTGTGGTAATATCAAAAGCCACCTGCGTCGCTGGCAGATTCCACAGGGACTTTATATCATCCGACGCATAGAGCGCCGATACGTCCAAATCCCTCAAATCGGTAACATCATCGTCGATTATGACCTCGGCGTTATTGTAGGCTAACACCCGTTTACCCATATTACAAGTACGCCTTGTAAGCTCATCCAAATTCTCAGGAACCTCCAGATTGATTATGCCACCCCATGAAGCGTTGGTGGTTATCTTGTCGCTGAGAGGTGCAGTCCATTCTTCAGGTATACCTTTAGTGCCATACATTATACCCAAAATCGAACCCAATGTGGCTCCAGTACAGTCGGTATCATAGCCGCAGTTTACCGCTTTGCATATGGCGTCTGCGAAATTCTCTCCATACAGCCACCCTATGGTTTGAAAGCCTAAATTGACCGGTGAATACTGAGCTATAGGGCTGTAACATTTATGTAGCACATAGTTCCTGGCCTCTTTCCAATCCATCCCCTTATTATAGGCTTCTATTGCGCTCCTTATGGCCAAAGCTGTCTGGGAATCCTCAGGGATATAGGATAGCCCTATTTCCAGCAGCTTATCGCGGTCATCTATTACAAAAGCGGCTGACTCTACCGCAGCGTTGAACATTTCGCCATATACCGATTCACCGCCCGCATGATCCACTATTGCATCCTCATATGCATATTTCACTGCTATATCCGGCCTGCCCGGCGCTATACAAGCCCATATCTCAGAGCGTATGGGACAACCCATGCAGTGTTTAAACCAGTTGTTATAATACCCGGACACGGGAGGCAACAGCCCAAGCCGCAGGTTGGTTTTATGCAGCCCATACTCATCGAAATTATACTGAATACAATCCAGCCAGTATTCAGCCAGATCGCGAGCTTTTATATTGGGCCCCCGCTCCTCTAAAGCTTTCAGCCATATGAGCTGAATCTCTAAATCGTCATTGGGCATGCCTCCCTCTTTAAGCTGCGGGTACCACCATACATCAAACATCTCTTCCTGGCCATAAACCCGTTCCAGCGGCGTACCGAGCGTCCCTCCGCAGTTTTTTCCCAGCCAGCATGCATATACTTTATCGTAATAATCATGCCAGCTTAGTTTGATTATTCCCATAAAAACACCTCTTCCTCCGAAATTTTAAACAAGTTCGAATTTTTTATATATATCTACAGCTCTTCATCGCAGTTACCATCGCATCTATATTTCTGAGTGGTACATATCTATGTGACTCTATTATCTAGCCCTCCATATAGGATTAATTTATCCCCGTACCTCCTCTTAAACTCATCAATACTATTAACAGAAGGTTGCAAAGGATTTATTCCTTATTTCTTGTCTAATTCTGCTATAAGGTCTCGATCCATTCAAAAATTAAATGGGAGTCGGCTCGTTTATAAAATTAAATGCAGCACCAAAAAATAGTAGAACCATATATTGAGAAATCCTGTACGATATAGATATCCAACGACCACCAAACATACAGGAGGTTCACTATGATTCAATACAATTCTACCACGAAACGTCGCTCTTTTAAACATCTAAATGCGTATGAAAAGTGAAACCCTAATCGGAATTTGTTTAAAAAATTTGACAAAGTAAGTTTTTTATATCTTAAAATATATTTAATCACTAACATAGAAGGAAGATGGTTTACACAAAAATATTTATACTGCCCAAATGACCTATAAACAATTATATCTATTTTATATTGCCAAGGCTGGGTAATATTTTCTCGCTTATGCTCGAAAATCTCCGCCCTTCCCTTGACAACACAAGAATTCACAAGTTAAACAGTAAAAATAAAGAAGGGGCCTAATGGCCCCTTCCCAGCACATGAATCTTCCATTACAATGAACCAAACTTTTAGGTTCAACATTGAATCATGCAAAACCTATAATCAGTATTACATCCTCAATATGCTTAATAACCATACCCTTTCGTAGAGAATATATTGTCCTTTCGATACACTATATTACCTACCCTGCCATCCGCCCTTTTTCCTTTTTCAGGATCAATTTTCTTGGCAATATATGCTGCACCATGTCCCATAAAATTAAACGGAATATCATCCACATTTCCTTCCATTATATCAATACAGCATTCATACACATCCCGTATCACGGATTTGGGCAGTTCATGATTCACGTGGGAAACCAGTACGCGATCATACTCCTCATCCCTGGCTAAAAGCTTTTTGATCGTATGCCCATAATCCTCTACAGGAAGGCTTTCGGGCAAAAACAGGAAGGTAAAATTGTTACAGGCATCACCCGTAAATAGAATTCGTTTTTCCTTTATTAAAAAACACAACGAACCCTGAGTATGGCCTGGTGCTTCAATCACTTCTACAGTGAGCCCCCCAAGGTCTATCACGTCCCCCTCTTTAATTGGCAGATACTCTATCTCTTTAAATGTTACATATGCATCTTCCGGCACAAAGCCTTCCCCTAATACGCTTTCTAAATATGCTTTTCTACCAGCTATATCGCTATGATTGTGAAGCAGAGAAACGTCATTTTGATTTATATAAACTGATTCAAACAGGGAAGCCCCACCCGCATGATCCAAATGTCCATGGGACAATATTACAATATATGGTAATGAAGTCAGTTGTTCAACGTATTCTTTAATATTTCCTACCCCAAGGCCGGTATCGAGTAGGATCGCCCTATCTTTCCCCTCTATTAAATACATGAGCTCTCCGGTTAATCCCTTTATGCATGTAATACCCTCTTCTATCTTATAAGATTCAAAGAATTTCATACTCTCCATCCCATTAAATTTAAATCATGCTGTAATGCTATTCCACCAATTTTCGGATACATTGAAAAGCCTTCACACATATGTGCAAAGATTTAACTTCGCGCCTTAAAGCGATAGTTATCATTTGAACTGCTGTTTCATTTGTTTTCCAATTCTGGTTTCCATATGATTATGTTAACATATCATAACTGAGTTGTAAATAACGGAATTTATAATGTCCGTGTCAAGATTTAGTAGGTACCTTTAGAAAAATTTTTTCCTATGAGACCTCACCATTTGATAGAACAGCTTTGCCCTACAGGTTTTAGCCGCTATCTTACCCACAGCA
>JAMNZI010000237.1 GCA_023622385.1 Bacillota bacterium
TCGCCATCTATCCGGTTATTTTTGACCTCTTCCCACATTATCTCCATGGTCTCCTTCTCACCATAACCCACCCTGTACGGCCTATCCTCAGTTATGGCTCCCACCATATCGGCCACAGCCATCACCCTGGCCCCCAGGTCCAGCTGGCTAGCAGTAAGGTGAAAAGGATAACCGCTTCCGTCCAAGCGCTCATGATGAAATGCAGCCCAATCCCGCACCTTGTCCATCACATTTAGCCGATTGATCAAGCAACTAGTGTAATATGAATGCTGTTTGATTACGCGGTATTCCTCATCGGTCAGCCTTCCATGCTTATGCAGTATGGTGTCAGGTATGGCAAGCTTACCCAAATCATGCAGCAGGCCTGCTATCTCCATAAAAAATAGGTCCTGACCCCTCATGCCGCAAAACTCTGCCAACCTTACGGCTATCGACGCTACACGCTGGGAATGCTGTGCCGTAAAGGGGCTCTTCCTGTCTACAATCCTTGCGCAAAGATGGGAAAACTGCCATATATCGTTGGCATTCATCTTAACGTCCATGGAGGGAAAGCTGATGTGCTCCACCACCGGTTGATATTCATTCACGATATCCAGCCAAAACGATTCCTTTACAGCTAGATCGGTAAAAGCCTCGACCAGTCCGGGATTAAACATAGAACCTTTATAGCTCAAGATTGTATTCACGATGTCATCCACATGTTCCAACACGAGCCTGCCAGGCTTGATCAGCACTTCTATTCTGTCGGCCAAATGGATGATTTGAGCCTCCAAAGGGACATCTGCTAAACCGCTTTGTGTCTCAGAATAGTCGGTGTGGTGATAAAGAATGAAAGGTTTGATGCCTTTAAGCAGGTCTACCGTTTCAACCAGCTCAGCGCCATCACGGCAATGGGGCCATAAAATCTCTTTGTCCAAGCGAAATTCCCTTGCCTTTTCCTTCACCCTGAAAGACTCTATACCTATATCGTGCAGATAAGATGCAATTACCATATCAGTAGGATCATGTTCTGGCCTTACCTGCTCAAACAGCCGAAAAGCGATATATGCCACCCTCTGCCCATGGTGGTGTGAACCCCTCTCCATAAGGTCAACGGCGCAGGCAAGCATCTCAGCAAAATCCAGAAGATTGGCTGTAAACTCCAAGAAACTCCCCCCATCCATTTTTATCTAAACCTCTTTAACAGCGCATCGAGCTCCTCTTTGGCCTGTTCCAAAGTAGTAGGTACCGTTATATTATAGCCTTTTTCTTTAAGATGCGCAAATAGGTCTACCAGGATAGGTGGTTCAAGATGTGCCGCTTCCAATACCTCTCTCTGGATAAACACCTCATAAGGACTTCCCTTTGTGACTATCTTGCCATCATATATCACGTACACCGTATCAGCTATATAGGGCACCAGATTTATATCGTGGGTGGTAATGATCAAGGTGGTACCGTTCTCCCTGTTCAGCTGATTCAGCAGGTCCATCATTTCATTCTTGGAAGCAGGGTCCAGCCCATCAAACGGTTCATCGAGTATCAGAAGCCTTGGCGACATGGCTATAGCGCCTGCCAGAGCTACCTTTTTCTTCTGTCCGCCGCTTAGGTAATGGGGGATCTTGTGCAGTATATCCTGGACTCCGATTCTGGTTGCAACCGCCATCACGCGCCTTTCTACCTCTTCCATGCTTAGTCTCTCATTTCTGGGCGTAAAGGCAATATCATCGTATACCGTTGGCCCTATTATCTGTTCATCGACGTTCTGGAAAACCACTCCAATACTTTTCCGCACCTGTCGGAAATCTTTATGCGGCTGTAGCCCCATGACCTTTACCGAACCTTCAACAGGTGCTAAAAGCCCCAGTATATGCGAAAGCAATGTGGTCTTACCGGCGCCATTGGGCCCTAAAATGACCACCCTCTCGCCAGAATGTACCACAAAGTCCAGCCCGCACAATGTTACCTGCGTATTGTCTGGATATATATGCTTTATGCATTTTACCTCTACAAGAGCTTCCATGATATCACCATCCCTATCACAATAAGTACACAAAGGGCGATAACCACCCCGTCAGGGTAACCCAATTTCCACCACCTTCGGGCTACCGGAATGCCTCCGTCATATCCTCTGAGCAGGTATATCCTGTACATTCTTTGGCTCATCTCAAACGAATGCAATAAAACCAGTCCAACTGCCGCCGCCATATTTTTAACGTTCATCACTATGTTAAAAGTATGGTATCCACCCCTTATCCTCATGTTGCGCAGCAGGCTACCCATCTGATCAAGCAAAATAAAAAAAGAACGATAGGTAAATAAGAATATATCCACCAGCAGCCCGGGTAAATAGGCTGACAAAAAGGCGAAAATTTCCACCCAGGGCGTGGTAGCCAGCAAAAACAGGGTGGCAAGGGCTGCTCCCGTACCTTTGAATATCACCAAAAGGCCGGATGTCCACGATTCCTGAAACTTCATCAGGGCAAAAAGCAGGCTGAAAAAAAACGGATAAAATAGCAGGTGCACTATCTCCTTAAATTGCACCCTAGCCGCTAGATGCAAACTGAGCAAAATGGCTATCAGCATTCCCAACACTAACACATCTCCGCTTGCCATGATAGCCACCAGCAAACATAACACCATCAACAGCTTGGAGAACACGCCTGCACGGTGAAATAAGCTGGTGCCGCTACTAGCCATCCGATCTATTTCCGCCAAATGCAATTTTAATACCTCCCTTACCTGTCCTTATGGGGTGTAGGTTCTACCATATCCGGCCGTACCTTCATAAAAAACCTCATGACCAAAGCGGTTATCGCACTTTCCAATATGATGCCCAAAAACAGCACGACCAGCACAGCAGCCCATCCCGCTAAGGCTATTCCCCCAAAACTGTATACCGTATCTCCATGATGTAATCCTTCCCCATGCCCGCCGGCACCATCCTCCTCATGGCTCTCTATATGTAAAATGCCTTCCCCAGACTGCATATTTACAACTCCAATGAAATTCAAAAATATGACCATAAGGGTAGTGGACAGTAAAAGAGCTACTGTTACTGATATTATGGTTGAAGGTATGCTGCCAAATTTAACCTTTATTAGCCTGAAACCAATGCCACCAACCAGCGCTTCTACTCCAATACTCAGCGTATTTAGGCCCACTACGGTAATTCCCCCGTGACCTAAAAGGGCCAAAATAAAATTTACCACAAAAACCACTACAAAGCCCAAACCGGGCCCTACCAGCATGCCAGCCAAAGCAGCAAAATTCATATGAAAGGGTATAAAGCCCAAGGGCACAGACATGGTGATCAGCATAACCGCCGCCATCATGGCTATCTCGGGTATTTTACCCCGCACCTTATCTGCATTCACCCTTTTCAAGACAGCAAATACCACAATCAGGCTGATCACATATCCTGCTGCCCACCATATGGTGGGAACTACTCCATCGGGCAAATGAATGTGGCTCATACAGCTCACCCCTGTTTAGACCTCTACTGTACCTCTAAGAAATAATTGCAAATAGTTTGCATTTGCTTTACCATTATATGCCTCGTCTTTTAGTTTGTCAAGTGCAGCACAGATTATAACCAAAAAGCTCCATAAGTACAAATTACACAAAAATTTCAATTATTTTTATCAAATCTTGCAATATACGAAAATTCAATAAATGGTATATAATTATATCATATAGTTTCAAACATATATAATAAATAACAATAAAATACATTCAGTATATGATACTACCATTGGTGTTGGCTGAAAGGAGATCTGCGGCGGTGCAAGTGTTGAAATACCAGGAGAAAGAAAGATTAGACGAGTTGGAAGAGGTATTATTAATATTAAGGAACAAAAACAAGTCGATGCGTCCCCGTGCCTTTTTATGGAACAAGGTAAGCGACGAGGTACACCGACAAATTCTCTACATGATAGCGCAAGAGCTCGATCTGCCCAGTCCTCGATTCATAGCATCAAAGGATCTCGAAAAACATAAATTTAAATTTTTGAATAATCAGCCATTGAATGGCTTATATTCATATTACAAAAATAGAGTACCCAGAAAAGAAGGTGTCCATGTCATCACTAACATATGCGATCAGCTGGGCATTCCGCCGGTATCCGAAGACGAGTGGATCCGATATATAGCCACGCACAACATCTTCTCCTGGAGCAATATCCCCAATGAAGCCAAGAGAAAGATACTGCTTATGGCTTGCCAAGAATTGGGGTATCCCCACCCCATTTACATCAAAAATGATGATTTCTCTCACAAGTTCAAGTTCTTAAATGGCAAAACTCTTACTGGGTTCTACAACTACTTCAAAAGCGTTTCGCAGGATATAAGGGGCAGCGTCATAAAAAACATGTGCGATATGTTGGGCATCGAAATAACTGAGCAAGAGTGGATAACCTACATCACCGACCAGTCAATAAGCGTGTTTTGGGACGTCATCCCCCACAAAGTCATAAGGGATTTGCTGTTTAGGGCCGCACGGAAACTCGGCTACTCCAACCCTCGAATGATGTCGTCCGATGATTTGAAGGTGGGTTTAGACTTTCTAAACGGCATGTCCCTGTACAGCTTTGTCTCCAGGTTCTTCGGCTTAAACAGAGGCGGTATGCGCAGCATTGACTTTATATGTGACGTCTACGGGGTGCCAGAGCTCACCTTTGAAGAATGGCTACACTTTATTTCCCATCAAAAGAACTTTAAATGGGAAGCGGTGCCCAAGCCCTACCTGACGAAGATGCTGTTTATGAAAGCCGAGGAAGAAGGCAAATCCAATCCACGGATGCTGAAGGCTGAAGATTTTTCCAAGCCCACTTCGTTTTTAAACAACAAAGCCATGACCAGCCTGTACGCTTACTACAGCATCCTGGCCTTCAACAGCGGAAAAGACACCTTAACCTTTATGTGCGATGACTTAGGTATACCGCCGCTGAACATCCAAGAATGGATATCCCAGATCGGTGAGCCGAACTCCAAGGTTACATGGGAGTCGGTCCCTAAAGAAATCGCCAGGGAAATGCTGTACAGGTGTGCACAGGAGCTTGGGCTTAAAAACCCCCGACTTATGGGCTATAGGGATTTCTGCCTCACAAAATTTGAGTGCTTGAATGGAAAAACGCTGTCAGGGCTTTATTCATATTACAGCTTGAGGGTGCCCTCTGACCAGATCCCAGTGGCACAATATATATGCGATTCGTTGGGAGTAGAAAAGCTAACCATAAACGAGTGGATCAACATGATAGCCAACTGCAACATGTGCAGATGGGAAAGCATTCCCTTAAGGGTACAGAGGGAAATAGTGATGCGGGCAGCCATTGAAATGGGAGTATTCCATCCTCGGCTCATGGGTACGAAGGAGTTTGACTCGGTGGAGCTCAAGTTCCTAAACAATAAAACCTTAAGCGGCCTATATTACCACTATGCCGCTAAACTGGATGACCCCGAACAGCAGGTCACCGAGTTTATATTCAACACCCTGAATATACCGAGAATTGACATCAACCCCAAGACAGGAAGGTTGGCCACCACCGACAATATGTCCCACCGGAAGTACTTTGACAGCCTAGCCAACATAAAGGCGGTGGTCAACGAATACTTAAAACAATTTGACCTTAAAAGCCTTTGTAGGAAACACACATTTATTAAAAATGCCAAAAAGGCCGGAATATACAAAAAAGGGCTGATCACCATACTGGCACCCATGAACCGAAAGCAGTACCTGGATTTTCTTTACGAGATATTAAAGGCGGTGCCCAGGGACTGGCTGGGCCTTAGAAAACCCCGCAAGGGAGATTACAGGCTGCTGAAATCGGACCTCTACAAGCTGGCAGGTATTGAAGGCCCTGTCGAGGAACCCATCAACAAGATAAATTTCGCAAAACCAGACCTGGTGCAGCTTAAAGATAAAAAAGCTGTCATTGGGGAGCTCAACGTCTACAAGAAGATCTTGGATATAAAGATAAGGAAATTTCACGATATGAAGTGCACCTTCCTGGTGGAATTTAGAAATTCGTTTATATTTCGGATGGAAACAGCCCTTTTCCCCGGCGAGGTGCTCACTTCAAATACAGGATACGAGTTCGAGGTAGTTGAATGCCGTGAGCATAAGACCAATGAAGGCTATATCATAGAGCTAAAGCCTTTAGAGCCCGTGATCGAAGAAGAAGTAAAGCGGATCAGAACCTTCACCAGAAGCTCCAACGACGCCATACTGCTGAGCTACCTTGAAAACTTAACGCGCCAGATAGAGGATAATACCCTATCTCCCCTTATGGCGGTAGTATTGGGGCTCAAGAACGAGGCCCCATTGTCATTGGAGGACATAGACATACTTCCCGACCACGCCTACTACAACAAAAGCCTGCTTTGCAATCAGGCTCAAAAACAAGCAGTGGCTCTGGCATGCGCGCTTGATGGCGTAAGCCATGTGCTTGAAATAGTCCAAGGGCCTCCAGGTACGGGCAAAACCACGTTGATAAAGGAGATTGCACTGCAGTATTATCACTCCGGTAAAAACGTGCTTGTATTGGCCAAGACCAACGTAGCCGTAGACAACATACTTGAAAAATTGATAGAGGACAAAGTGCGGGTGCTGCGAACCGGGAACAATATAGAATTCAAATCCACCCTGCCGTATGCCCCCGCCGTTTCAACCTCCAATCCGGCCTATATGGCTAGGCTAAGGGGCACCAACAAGATCGTACTGGGTACCCCTTTGGGCTTTTACCTGGACAGAAACATGGAGATCGAAAACTACGATATAGTGATCATAGACGAGGCATCTCAAATGGATGTACCTGAGACGCTGTTCAGCCTGGGGTTTGCAGACAAGGCAGTGATAATCGGAGACCACATGCAGATGCCGCCTTTTCCCATCCAGAACGAGGTTTTGCTGGAGTACGATCCCCATATAGACCTTCAGGCCAGCGAGGAGCTTCAAAAAAGCCTTTTTGAAAAGCTCATAACCGACCAAAACAGGTTTAACTCGGTATTTCTCGATATAAACTACCGTACTGAAAACCCAAAGATGGTGTCATTTATATCGGAGCTGATATACGATGGAAAGCTTTACCCCAACACCGACTCGCTGTACTACAAAATACCCCAACAAGAAAGAAGCCGGTTGTTTCCTGACAACCCCATAGAAATCATCGATACCTCCGAGTTTTTAGACCCTCAAACCCGGGCTGAAACTGAAGAGAGCTCGACCTATTACAACATGAGCGAGGCCATGCTATCGGTCAAAAAGGTGCTGGATTTACTAAAATCCGGAGAAAAGCTGGAGGACATATGCATCATTACGCCTTACAAAGCCCAAACCGAAAAGCTAAAGGAGGTATTTAAGGCCAATGCCAAGTATTTCTCTGGCTTTAATTGCTCGCTGGAGGATTTCGTTGAGCGCAATATCTACACCATTGACTCCTTCCAAGGCCGAGAGCAGGAGAACGTCATAATCAACTGGGTTCGAAGCAACTACAGCGGACCCGGCACCTATACCCGTACGGGGTTTTTGAGGGATTACCGCAGAATAAACGTTGCGCTATCCCGTGCAAAAAAGCAACTGATACTGATAGGCGATTTTGCCACGCTGACTAAATCCGAAAATATGAAGGTCCAGTATATATTCTCAAAAATAAAAAGCATAAACAGAGAAGAAAAAATAGTATTATAATTCCTAAATTTAGGGAATACTAGAGGAAGAGATCTTGCCAAAGGAGTTGATGAAATGGACCGTTTAGCCCTTATCCTGGTCATAATAGGGGCCCTGAACTGGGGACTTGTGGGTCTCTTCCAGTTCGATCTCGTGGCAACCCTATTTGGTGGGCGCGACGCTCTGCTTAGCAGAATCGTATACACCATAGTAGGGGTCGCAGGAGCGTATTGCATAAGCTTCCTTTTCCGCGAAAGGGAAAAAGCAGCACAAAGATAAAGACACACAAAAAGCAGGGCAAAGAGCTTGCCCTGCTTTTTAATTTATAGCTGTTTATCGTTGACCGCTCATCTGTCTCTGTTGCTGCTCGATCATCTTCTTTACCATATTACCGCCAATTCTGCCTGCATCTTTGGCCGAAATATTGCCGTTGTAACCCTGTTGGAGGTTTATACCCAACTGCCCCGCTATCTCAAACTTCATCTGGTCCAAAGCCTGCTTGGCTTCAGGAACCAGCTTTCTGTTTCTGCTGGTACCGGTATTGTTGTTGCGGTTTTGAAATTGTTGCATCATCCAATTTCACCTCCCGTCTACCCCTAGTATTCCACGGGACAGTCAAAAATAAACGGCTTTCTCTTTATTGCATTATATTTACTGGTCTGGAAGGTTCTGAGATCTCGCTTAGGGCC
>JAMNZI010000111.1 GCA_023622385.1 Bacillota bacterium
ACATTTCCTTGGAGCGTTCCTGGATAAATTTCATGATCTTCCGGGCAAGTTCGACAGCTTCGTCGGAATTATAGGGAATACCCAACTTAAACAGCATATCGGCAAACCCCATAACCCCCAGACCAATCTTTCTGCTTCCCTTGGTCATTTCCTCAATTTCCGGGAGAGGATATTTATTGACATCAATGACATTATCCAGAAAATGCACCGCCGAATCCACAATTCTGGCCAGTTTGGCATAGTTCACCACATATTTGCCGTCAACCTCTTCAACAACCGCGGAAAGATTTATTGAGCCCAGATTGCAGCTTTCATATGGAAGAAGTGGCTGTTCGCCACAGTTGTGCACGCATATACCGTTGGCGTCAAAAGCGTTAATTCCGGGTATTTGGACATCAAAAACGTCTTTTTCACCAACAGTGATGATTTGAGTAACCGTCGCAACAAACCTCTCTTTATTGAGATCTCCTACATATTCCTCAAGATGCCGCTTCAAAGACTCCTGCTTCTTCACGTTGGCAAAGCCTATTTTTTCAAAGAAAACCTGTATATTATCCGAAGTTATGACCAGCTCATACCCGCCCTTGATGCTATATTCCTTCATTCCTTCCTTACCGTCACGCATTTCTTCGATGCCCTCAGGTTGGCGCTCAGTATATATGGTGGAAACTACCCCCAGGCGGAGCAGCATCCGCTGCACAATCTTCAGACCTTCAGCATCGCTTTGCCACAGCCTGATGGAAACACCCTCCTCATGATGGCCTGTTACAGTCCCATCTGCATCAAAGAGTCCCCTTAAAAATCCGCAGTGAAATTCATAGCTTGTCCTTTCCAGCTTTTCAATAATTCTCTTATTTCCGGGCACAATCCCGTAAGCAGCCGCCAAATCCCTGAGAGCTGCCATCTGAAGCCTGTGTTCCTTTCTATCGTTGTTCACGCGTTTAAAGCCCTTGAAATCCTCCTTGTGCGGCAGAGTAAAAACGGCTTCCTGCACTGCTTCCATGACCGATTGAGCTTCCTGGTCATCCCCCCATACGGATATAATACCGCCTTCTTCTTTCAACATGCCGTCACCTATAAGAAGGCCCAGGAGATATCCTTCCTCAAAAGTTCCCTGCCCTTGCCACACAAGAGCACGGTTGTTGCTTAAGAGTATTTGATCTCCCGGCTTCAATTCTCCAGCCGGTTTCCAGTCCTCCTCTACCCTGTCCCGCGTTACAAGAGCAACAACCCTTATCTTATGATCCGGTGTAACTTCTATACTGCAACCTCTATCGGTCTGTATTCTTATAACCTGCTTTTTGCCGGTCCTAAAAAATCCCTGCTCAGCAGAGGAATAAAAACTTCCGTTCAATGCGAGGGAAACCCGCTTTCCCAGTATATCGTCCACCTGTGCAGGTCCTTCCCGGGTAAGCACCCATGTATCTCCCGTCACGCATGGGTTGGTGCTTTCAATCTCTCCCAGCTCTATGAGCACGTTGTCCCCGTTAAGGCGGTCCAGAAACACAATTCCCGGCTCACCGTTCCGCCAGGCGTTCTCCACAATCTTGTCAAATACCTCCCGGGCATTCAGTTTGCCGGCAGGTTTGCCCGTCCTGGGATCGATAAGCTCGTAATCCTCTCCCTGTTCAACGGCCTGCATAAAGGTCTCGGTAATACCCACGCTTATGTTGAAATTGGTTATGTCAGCATTATCCTTTTTGCAGTCGATAAATTCCAAAATATCGGGATGATCCACCCTCAATATTCCCATATTGGCGCCCCGACGAGTCCCGCCCTGTTTTACCGCCTCCGTTGCTGCATTGAACACCTTCATAAAACTGACAGGACCGCTGGCCACGCCACCGGTAGATTTTACCGATGAACCTTTGGGACGAAGACGTGAAAAGCTGAAGCCCGTACCCCCACCACTCTTATGTATCAGTGCTGCATTTTTAACCGCGTCAAAAATACCCTCCATGCTGTCGGGAACTGGAAGTACAAAACAGGCCGACAACTGACCAAGGGGCCTGCCAGCATTCATCAAAGTCGGAGAATTAGGCATAAACTCCAGGTTTACCATAAGCTAGTAGAATTCCTCTTCCAGAGCCTCTATGTCAGCATCGGGTGAATATAGCTTATCTGCCTGAGCTATATGTTTTGCCACTCTTCTGAACATTTCATCAACTGTTTCCAGGGGATTGCCAACTTCATCCTTGGCCAAATACCTCTTTTCCAAAACCTTAATAGCATTTTCGGTTAGATTCATATGACGGCCTCCTCTACACTTAATTGCTGCATCTTATGTATCGCACATGTTGTGTATGTTTCCCTTCTATATACTATATATTGTATCACTGGGCTGTTAATCAGTCAAAAAAATTCCCAGCAAAAAGGGACCATTTTTTTATGATATAAGTCCCAGGCTAAATCTGATATCGAATTTCACATGATTTTAAGCATATACTTTTTCCGGTACAATATATTTTTATCTTCTCCTCAAAAACCATAACAAATTTACCGCATGGCAACGATCAGTTAAATATACCAGGCTTTTATCTTGTGCACAATATCTCACCATCAAAAAAGCTTATCTGCCCATCAACATAGGTCTTTGTCCTTCTCTCGACAATCACATCTTCAGGTTCTGTATTTCCCACCAGCATAGGCGAAGCAGGATCATGCATCTTAACATTGTTATGCACCGATTTGATGCTGTAGTTGGCATAGCAGTATAAACATCCGTGCATGCAGGTGTTGTAAACGCCTATGTCCACACTTTTCACACACCTGCACGCTGCCCTTTGGTTTATATCCTTCCTGGCATTGATCTTACGGCCGGATCCCCGGCTTATGAGCTCATCATCAATGCACTTGCCATGACGAATCCCTAAATGAGAAAGCTCAATCTTTTCACAGCAGCTCTGAACCTCTAGCCCGTATCCGCTTGCAATCTCAGCAATAGCACCAGCTATATCCAACATCTGCGCATGGCTTATTTCGTACATGTTCAAACCCTTGGTGTTACGCTGGGTTTTTCTGTACATATCCACAAAGCTTATAATACACCGACTGGTAAAGTCTTGCAAACAGGAGGCGATATAACCAAACCTTTTACGGTGGAATTCGATATCGATATCCCGTGAGAGTATTATCGGGTCATATCTCCATATCGTTCTTTCTATGCCTACCTTTCGGGCAAGTTTCCGAAAGGACTGTATAACCTTTTCTTTGGACGGCACATTGGGCTCCAGATTTCTGCCATAGCCCGTGATGGTCACATTAAAATAATAAAAATAGTCCTCCAGCATATCCAGTCGAGCCAGTATATTTGTGGGATCCTTTGTCCAAAACACTATACAGTCTATATCTGAAGGGTTCAAATATACTTTGCTGACCTGACGATAGTTCATAGGATTGCGCACAAGAACATGCCCTTCTTTTAACCTGCCAAAAAACCAGTCCAGATAAAAAGCAATTATGTCCGTCCTGCGGCTTACGCTCAATATCAAACCATTTGCCTCCTAATACTTGATTCCCATGTTGTCCTGTATCATATAAACCTGAATGTGGCAACTGCTATGTCCAATAATCCTTTTATATAATAAGCGAATTGTATGTTTTCTTCCTTCAGCTTATGAAAATGCTTTCACCTGTTTATACTTCAAATGGACTCTGATGATGCTGTTCTATATATATCTGATATAGTTAGGAATCACCAGTCGCAATATTATCAATCTGAAAGCAACAACTTTTCCATAAACAAACCTTACCGGTTTAAAAATCCACATCAATCCATATAGGTGAACTCCAGGCCATCTCTCCATCTTTCTGTATGACTCTGGCGTAATAATAATCAGTTTTATTCTCCACACCATGATCCTTCCAGGAAAAAACAGCAGTATATGTTTCTTCATATGGAGAATATCTGTATACAACTTTTCCATTTTTTATTATATCAACGTGATTAAGAAAAGCACTGCCCCGAACAAATATATCTATAACCCGCGGTTCACCAGACTTTATTTTAACTTCAGAACCCATAAAGCAGTTATTAATCGTTATATTCAAAATAATGGGAACACCGGTTGTCGCATAACATAGCCTTTTTTTCAAACTTTCATATATACTTTCACGGGTCAGGTCTGTTGATAAAACCCCTACCCAGCCACTGCCCAAATAATGAAAAAGATGATGATGCTTTATATACGGACTCTGTGCATTACCTGGATGTCCATCATGCCCGTCACCGGAAGCCAAAAAACCATATCGCAAACCTTGTGCTAAAGCCGAACGAACATAAAAATCCCTATAGCGATCTGCACCATTGCCTTTATACATATTATCAGGATACTCATTACTGCCCCACGACGAATAAATCTCTACTAATCTGTCGTATTTCTCATTATAATATTTCCATGCTAGCGGATGCACCGCTGCAGAAGGATGGTGAGGTATCGTTATTGCTTCTGCACCTGAAGCATCCAGCTTAGCCCATAAGTCATCAGGTGTATCTACCTCTTTTAACCAATAATTATCTGCCGGTCTGGATACGAAAAAGGGTATATCAGAATCTTTGTATCTGTCTGCATAATAGTATACATTACGATGACCATACAAAGATGAGGTCCATTCAAAACCCAAAATTGTCACAAACTTTCCTTCCTCATAAAAATCATCACAAATCGCCTTATGTTTTTTCCATAATTCCTCGTCCATCTGAAAATCATGATCGCTAATGCAACATATATCCAGATTACTTATATTGCGGGCATAACTATAATTTTCTTCTATACTTCCAATTCCGCAGCCCAGATTAAATCCCCATATGCTCTCTCCGCTATGATTATGGATATCTCCAAAATATACGCTGTATTGTCCGAGATTTCGTTCTTTTTTGCCAGTAATTACAGAAACAATACCCTGACTTATATCCACCCTTCCTGTAATATGCCGGGCATTATCAAGTTTAAAGAATAATTCTGAAGTCACAGAACTACGTGGTATAATTTCTATAACTGCAGTATCGTCGCTTTTCAAAAGAAATGCCGGTACTTTCAAAAAACCCAGTCCAAAAGCACAAAAGGATGCTTCCTTTAAAACATCATCCAATATTAGGCTTTGTCCTGGTTGTGCAGTTTCCAGCCTTTTAGGTATAAAACAAAAAACACTGTCGCTATCACCAGCCCATATTACTTCATGTTTTACAACACGAAATGAAAGCAATCTATTACCGTTAAAAAGCAAATCATAATACCCTGTAGGTTGGGGTAGCGTAGACATGTTTCCCATTGCCATAGCAAAGACGAATATAACATCTTTAGATTTCTGAGTAACTGAGCCTGTTCTCCATCTTATGGAACCACCATCGATTTGTTTTAAATACCAGCTTTCTCCTCTTTCCAAATCTATAAAAGAAGCAATCCGATTATTATTATATATGCAACCTTCATCAGAAATAATGTTGCTAAAACCCTCAGCAACATAAGCACCCGTATTTTTCAATACACACTGGCGTATTTCATCCGGCGTTAAACGCCTGCCATTTTCATCAAATAAACGTATATTCATAAAAATCGTTTACCCCCCTCAGGATTTATTCCGATATGTTTCCGTTGTAAAAAGCTTTCATTAATAAGTCAGATAAAAAATTATATTCCGGGAAAATTTTATATAGATTAAAAAACCAAATAAGGCATTTCATTGATATTGAAAAATTTACAAGATTAACGCTGCACCCTGCCGGAGGCATCTCCCTTCATAAGGGTCTCAACCTCATCAGCTGACACATGATTGGCATCCCCTTCAATGGTATGTTTCAATGCAGAAGCCGCTGCAGCAAACTCAAGAGCGTGTCCGGGATCTTTGCCGTTGATTAGAGAATAGATCAGGCCCGCTCCAAAGGAATCGCCGCCACCTACGCGGTCCACTATATGGAGCTTATATTTCTTGGAAAAATAATATTCCTTTCCGTCAAACAGCATGGCCGACCAGTTGTTATCGGAAGCAGAAAGGCTTTCCCTGAGGGTAATTGCAACCATCTTAAGATTAAATCTGTCATGCAGCTCCCTGGCTACATATTTGTACCCCTCCAGATTGAGTTCACCCGCCGTTACATCGGTATCCGGCGCTTTGATGCCAAATACCATTTCAGCATCTTCCTCATTGGCAATCACGATGTCCACATATTCCATGAGCTTCCCCATCACCCGGCCGGCCTTTTCAGAGGTCCACAGCTTTTTCCGGAAATTCAGATCGCAGCTTACTGTAAGCCCCATTTCCTTTGCTGTCCTGCAGCCTTCCTCAAGCAGTTCGGCTACGTTATCTCCCAAAGCAGGAGTAATCCCTGTAAAATGGAACCAGTCGGCTCCTGCAAAAACGCCTCTCCAGTCGATATCGCCTACCTTTGCTTCGGATATGGCAGAATGGGCCCGGTCGTATATGACCCTGGAAGGCCTGACCGAAGCTCCCTTCTCCATAAAGTAGATACCAATCCTGTTTCCACCTCTGGCTATGTATCTGGTATCCACACCGTAACGACGAAGTTCATTAATCGCAGCATCCCCTATGGGATTCTTCGGTAACCTGGTTACATATGCAGCTTCTACGCCAAAGTTTGCAAGGGATATGGCCACGTTTGCTTCACCGCCTCCGTATACTACTTCAAAGCTGCTGGCCTGGGTAAATCTCAGATAGCCGGGAGGAGTTAACCTCAACATAATCTCACCAAAAGTTACCACTCTTTTTGACATACACAGAACCTCCTATTCAATTTTTCTTACTATTTGACAGCCAAAATGGCTTATTTCTCTCCTCGGGCAGCCCGGATTCTTGTCAAAAATTCCTGGGCTGTCCTTGTTACAGCCTCATAATCGCCCATCTTGGCTGCCTTTGTCAAGGAACTGCCAACACCCACTGCTACTGCACCGGCCTTAATCCACTCACCAACATTGTCGAGGCTTACTCCACCTGTAGGCATCAGCTTGGCATAAGGAATTGGTCCCCGTATGGCTTTGATAATCTTAGGTCCAAAAAGTTCTCCCGGAAAGATTTTTATGATATCGGCTCCGGCTTCCATAGCCTCGACAACTTCCTTTATGGTCATGGCCCCCGGCATACAAGGCACTCTATATCGGTTGCATAATTTTACGGTGTCAGGATTTAAATATGGACTGACCACATACTGAGCCCCGGCTAAAATAGCCGTTCTGGCTGTTTCAGCGTCCATTACCGTCCCTGCTCCCAAAATGATTTCCCCATTGGAATAGGTTTTGGCCAAATCCTTAATAACTTCAGCAGCACCCGGAACAGTAAAAGTGATTTCAATGGCTGCCACCCCTCCCTTTAAACAGGCATCGGCAATTTTTAACGCCTGCTCGCTGGATTCAGCCCTGACTACCGCCACCAGACCACCCTCAACAATTTGGGTTATTATCATCTCCTTATCCACACTCAACAGCTCCCTTCCTTATAATGATTTGTATAACCTGATGATAAAGCCTGGATGCCAACATTACATTCAGCCCTTTAGTTTAAAGACAATAGACATGTAAACTTATTCTTTCAGATTGTATCCCATTCGTCTTGAAATGTTCCGGGCAGCGTCTACAACATATCCCGCAATTTCTTCGTCCCGCCCAGGTGCAATTATGGTCTTTAAACCCGATGTGCTAACCCCTGCAATTATCTCGTTTCTGTAATCATATATGGGTGCAGCGATACAACGTATGCCTTCTTCGTGTTCTTCATTGTCCACAGCCCAACCTCTTTTCCGTACTTCGTAAATCTCGGCTATCAGCTCATCAATTGTTCGAAGGGTGTTGGCTGTTTGCGGAACAAACTCTTTTTCTTTAAAAAGTTCCCGGATTTCCCAATCTTCCTTACCCATAAGAAGAACCTTCCCCACAGCCGTACAGTATAGCGGTATTCTCTTCCCAATAGCAGAATACATGCGGATGGTGTTAAAACTCTCGATCTTGTCAATATAAACAGCTTCTCCACTATCTTCTATAGCCAGATGAACCGGCTGTGCCGTCAAAGCCGCCAGCCTCCTTAAATATGGCTGTGCTTCGGTCTTAAGCTCAAGGCTGTTCAAATACAGACTGCACAGCTCAACAAACTTCAACCCAAGACGATAGCTGCTGCTTGTCTCATTTTTTTCTATATACCCCCGGGAAGCCATGGACGTCAGCAATCGATGGACGGTACTCTTGTGAAGTCCGACGCGACGTGCAATTTCCGTAACGCCCAGGCCGTCCCTTTGAGTAGCCAGAACTTCCAGTATATCAAAAGCCCTATCGATTGACTGTACACTTTCCCTCATAGAATCTCCTTTGTTTCAC
>JAMNZI010000001.1 GCA_023622385.1 Bacillota bacterium
TTTTTTTATGGTATTGATAGCAGCACTAGTAAGACAAATAAATGCAAGTTTATATCCAAAGCTCTTATTGAAACACCAAAAAAAAATAGCGAAAAGAATAATGAAGAACCATTCCTCTCCTAACATGGTTATAATTTCAAAAAACGAATCTAGGGTTTCGTTTGAAAAGGATTGAACATACTTGAGTATTCCTAACATCGTATCCATAAGGATCCTCCTCTATTTAGCTCTCACTTGTAACGGCCATATAATTCACGCTACGCTTTTGTCTTTCCATGACATCACACAACAGTCCCAACATGGCTCAGCTTGATGCAAGGGCAGCTAGTTATGTTTTTAGTACCATTGCAGATTTGAGCAGTTCTTTGGTATACTCGTGCTGAGGTCTGTAAAGCAATTCCTTAGCCTCTTTCATCTCTACAATTTCACCTCGATATATAACACAAACCCTATTACACATCTGAAAGATAACATTTAAATCATGGGAAATAAATATATAGGTTAAATTGTGCTTTTTCTGTAATTCTTTTAGCAAGTGGAGTATTTGTGCCTGAATGGTAACATCCAACGATGATACCGGTTCGTCCAGGATGACCAGTTTAGGTTTCACAATAAGGGCCGCTGCGATGGCCGCTCTTTGTCTCTGGCCTCCGCTTAATTGAAAGGGATACCGCTCCAAATACTCAGAAGTCAAGCCAACCTGCTGTATCATTTCATTGACTCTTGCAATCCGTTCTTTTTTGCTTAAATTTGTTTGAAGTTTCAGGGGTTCTTCCAGAATCCACCCGATTTTTTTTGTTGGGTTAAGGCTTCCGAAGGGATCCTGAAATACCATCTGTGGCTTGGACATAGATACTAGTCTACTTTTAGCATCATCATTATTGATATTTATTACCCCTTCAATTTCCTTGTTCAGGCCCACAATCGCTTTTGCCAGCGTGGACTTTCCGCTTCCACTTTCCCCGACGATACCGAGAGTTTCTCCCTGCTTTACCGAAATAGTCACATCTTTTATTACCTGTTTTCTGCCCTTTTTGCCAAAAAGACCGACGGCTTTTTCGGAATAGTATACATTGAGCTTCTCAATTGTGAGTATTTCTTTTTGCTCTTCGTTATGAGTATTATATGAAGTCTCTTTGACTTCTCCATTGGATTTTGAAAACAGCACGGGCGCTGACGCCACCAGTTGCCTGGTGTACTTGGTTTTAGGATGAATAAATAATTCTTTTGCCATTCCGGACTCTACAATCCTGCCGTCCTTCATTACGATTGCCCTATCGCAAATGCTTTGGATTACTTTCAAATCATGGGAAATTAAGACCATACTCGTTCCGTATTTATCATTCATCTTTTTCAGCAGTTGGAGTATTTTGCCCTGTGTTGTGACATCCAGTGCCGTTGTAGGTTCATCCGCAATGACAAGTTTCGGGCCGGCAATCATTGCCATTGCTATCATCGCTCTCTGGCGCATACCCCCGGATAACTGGTGGGGATATCTATTATAAATCTCGAGTGCTTCTGTTAATCCGACCTCCATTAATGCTTCTAAGGTTAACGCCCTATACTCTTCTCTAGTATGCTTTGAATGAAGTCTTATCATTTCCTCTACCTGGGCACCTATGGTAAGAAGCGGATTAAAGGATGTCATAGAATCCTGGAATACCATTGATATTTCGCCACCTCTAAGTCGGCGAAGTTCCTTTTCTTCCATAGTCAAGAGATTTTTTCCGAGAAAATGTATTCTTCCACTTAAGATTATTGCAGATGTAGGAAGCAGGCCCATGACAGCCAGACCAGTCACAGTTTTTCCTGAACCCGATTCACCTACTATACCAAGAATTTCACCTTTCTTTACCTCCAAGGATATATGATCCACCACCGTATTGATTTTTCGACGCACTGCAAATCCGATAGTGAGACCTTCTATGCTCAAAAGTGTATCAGCCTTGCTCATTCTCCAAACCTCCGCTGATGAGGCTGAAGCCGAGAACTGTCAGTGTGATCATTAAGCCAGGCGCTATTGCATACCATGGCGAATCCAGCAGATAACTTTGGGCTTCTGCCAGCATGCGTCCAAGACTAGCCTCGGGTGGCTGAACGCCCAGACCTAGAAAACTAAGTCCTGCTTCGGCTAGTACAGCATTGTTAAATCCAATTAGCAGGGCGGGAATTAATACCCTCTTTGTATTCGGCAATATATGAACAAACATAATGCGTAAACTTCCAGCCCCCATTAATTCTGCATTTTTAACAAAATCTCTTTCCTTAAGAACAACAAACTCACTTCTTACCACTCTAGCATAACTAGGAATGAATAAGACTCCCAGGGCAAAGATAATATTATAGCTTCCCGGCCCAAATATGCTAACAAACACTAACGCCAATAAAATACTTGGAAAAGAGGTCAAAACATCGTTCAACCTCATTATTACCTCATCAAGCCATCCCCCGAAATAGCCTGTAAAAGCACCAACTATGGTTCCAAGGGACGCACCAATAAATACGATTGCGACGGCTATGATATATGTGGTTCCGGCTCCTTTCATGACCCGACTAAGGATATCCCTTCCGAAATTATCGGTGCCAAGCAGGTGCCTAAGGCTTGGTGGACTGTTTTTCAATGCAACATTCATTTTATTAGGGTCATATGGGGTATAAAAAAAACCAATCAAAACAATCAAAAGTACGAGGGATGTAATCGACAGACCTAATACATAATTAAAACTGTATGTATTTCCATTAGGTTTAATCATTTCCACCACCAGCATCGGCTTAAGTCTAATCCCTTTTTACCCTTGGATCAATCCATTGATAGATAAGATCAACAAGAAAATTAATGATGATTACTACTGATGCAATATACAGCACGATTGCCTGTACTACAGCATAATCCCTGTTTGCAATAGATGACACCAATAATCTACCCAGACCGGGAAGGTTAAACACCTGTTCCACAAGAATGCTTCCTGCCAGAATGTCAGCTAGCATCATGGCTAAAATAGTTATTACGGGAATCAATGCATTTTTCAATATATGTCGAAAAAGAATGCTTATGTTAGCCATCCCTTTGCTCCTCGCTGTTCTTACATAATCAAGTTCCATTTCCCTAAGCAAAGAGCTTCGTAAAAATTTAATCGTCATGGCAGTCTTCGGGACTGCCACTGCAATTGCCGGAAACATCATAAACCTTATGAACATTCGAAAGTTTTCTCCAGGATCAATGTAATTACCCGGCGTAAACCACTTTAATATGATGCCGAAAATAAGTGTAATGAGCAATCCTAAAAAAAATGGCGGTACTGACATAAAAACCTGTGTCAGCAGTGTAATTAATACATCAAGAGTACCATCATTTTGTCTGGCTGATAGGATGCCAATGGGTATGGAAACAACTATAATTAACAGAAAGGACAACACAGCCAGCCAGAGGGTAACGTTTAAACGACCACTTATTAAAGCACTGACCTTCATCTGGTACTGGGACGAGTAGCCAAAGTCGCCCTTTAATGCGTCCTTTAACCAATTGATGTAACGAATGGGTAGGCTTTTATTTAGTCCCATTTCCTCCCGGTATTCCTCCAGCTGTTTCTCTGTTGCATCCATTCCGAGAGCACTCAAAGCACCATCCCCTGGAATTACCTGAAAAGCAGTGAAGGTTACAATTGAAGTAAAAAGCAATGATATTACAAGTGAAATGAACTTTTTTACGGTATACTTCATCCAAACCTTCATCTCCCGACAAACTCGAAACAGTCTCCTGCTTCCCTTATATCATTCATTAATCGGATTCGTTCCTTTTTTATAATAGACCAATGACATGTCCTGGACATAAATCGGATAATGTGTATATCCGCCTAGTTTATCACTCACTGCAGTCATCTGGTATGGATCCTGGATAAATACTGCAACAGCATCATTGGTAAGCATAGCTTGCATCTGTTTATATAGCTGAATCTTCTTTTCTTCTACCGTTTCTATTTCCGCCTGTTTGTACAGGCCATCATAGTCCGGATTGATATAATTCATAAAGTTGTTTTCCGCATCTGATCGGAACCTAGCCAAAGTCTCCCTTGGTGCTAGTTCGGCAGCAAGTCCCACAATAGTGGTCTCATAGTTGCGACCTTTATATACAACGGACTTCCAGCTAGACCATTCAATCAGCTGAATCTTGGCTGTAATGCCAACCTGTTTTAGCTGTTCTACAATGACCTGGGCGGTATCAATATGAGGCTGGTAATTTGAAGGAACTGTAATCGTAAACTGAAAACCATTTGGATGACCTGCTTCTTTTAACAGTTCCTTAGCCTTTTCGGGATCATAGGGATAAGTATTCACAAGGCTTTCATCATAATACTTCTTAAATCCAGGGTACATATTGGTACCAATTACTCTGCCCCGCCCTCCGGCGACCATATCAATTACAGCCTGCCGGTCTACTGCATAGCAAAGAGCTTGTCTAACCAGTTTATTGTCAAAAGGTGGCACTTTATTATTTATAAACAGGCCCTGGATCAGGTTCATTGGTCCCGCTTCCAAGTGATAACCTTTCGGAAGCTGAGAAGCATGGACGTCGGTAATATATGGAAGAATATCTATGGCCCCTGCCTGTAGTTCCATAAATGCGGCATCCACGTTTGATGATATCTTGAATGTAACCCGGTCAAGATAAGGCACACCTTCCAAATAGTACTCCTCATTCTTCTCCAAGACAATGCTCTGGAGCGGCGTATAAGATACAAACTTAAAGGGTCCCGTACCTATAGGCTTGGTATTCAACTCATCATAATCCTTTGGCACGATAGCACATGTTAAATACGGAAGCAGTTCGCTGTCCACCTGTTTCAGGCGAACTTCAACCATCTTTTCATCGGTAGCAACCACGTCGGAAATCACAGAAAGCGCCGATTCTACTACGACCGTTGGATCTTTCGGCTCAAGTATACCGGCGCTTCTTTTTATGGAGTATATAACATCCTCTACTGAAACAAGGCTGCCATCATGGAATTTTACGCCTTCCCTCAGGGTAAAGGTATAAACCATTCCATCACTGGAAATATGATAGTTTTCTGCCACAGCCGGGTTTAAATTTCCATCAGGATCAAACTTTACTAAGCCCTCAAAAATGTTAAATAGAACTTCTTTGGTTCCTGCTGATATAGCTTTATGAGGGTCAAGACCATCCAAATCCTGGGTTATACCTACAGTGATTGAACCTCCATAAGTCGGCTCAGATTGTGCCGCTTCTGTAAGTTCAGTCAAGGACAAATCATCATTCGCAGGAGTTTTACTCTCATCTTTATTGCCACTACATCCGCAGAGCACAAGAGCAAACACAGTCACAAGAAGCAATATTTTAGCCAGTTTTGTTGTAAGCATGAAAACACACCCCACTAATGATTTAGTCTCATTATTTAAGGATAGCTTTGTTTTCATTTTATATAGAAAAAACATACTGACTTTGGCTCTTTCCTTCGATATAAACCTTGTCACACTTCACGTTAAATATCCGCTCAATTTCCCCGCTGCTATATACGGCCTGAGGGCTGCCATATGCTACTAGTTCTCCCCTATCCATAATACAAATTTTATCACTATAGCTCAATGCGCTGTTTAGGTCGTGGAGCACCATGATTACAGCCTTTCCCATGTTTTTAAGCTCTTTTATGATTTCCAAAATCTCAAGATGATGATTTATATCTAAAAAAGTTGTCGGCTCATCTAAAAATATATACTCTGTATCTTGGGCTAAAATCATCGCTATATACACCTTTTGCCGCTGGCCCCCTGACAGCTCTGCTACATTTTTGTCCCTGAATCTTTTGACTTCCAGCTTTTCCAAGGCATGTTCTACCTTGGCCTTGTCTTCATCCCGGGGTATTCGTGGGAATCCCAAATAGGGAAATCTGCCGTGTATGACCAGATTATAGACGGATATATTGGGAATATTTCTTATTTGAGGGAGAAAGGATATCTTTTTTGCCATCTGCTTGCCGGGTATGTTATATATACTTTCATCATTTAGGAAAATGTCTCCGGAGTAGGGCTTCAACAACTTGGAGGCTGTTTTTAGCAAGGTGGTCTTTCCACTGCCATTTTTTCCAATTATACTGGTTATGCTTCCCTTCTTAAATACAATATTTATATTTTTTATCACCTCAACGCCTTTGTAACCGGCGGTTACATCCTTTAACCTAATCACTTATAAGCCTCCTCCTATGGTTGAGAAGCAGAAAGATAAAGAAAGGTCCTCCCAAAAATGACATAATTATTCCAACAGGAACTTCATATGGGGCAAATAAGGTTCTAGCCAATATGTCACAAACCAAAGCAAATACGCTACCCAGGAGGGAGGTAACCGGGACCAACATCCTGTTGTCATATCCCACTATAAATCTCGAAGCATGGGGCACTATAAGACCTATGAAACCCAGCAGACCTGCAAAGCTTATGGCACTACCTGCAAACAATGATGACAGCACGATAAACAAAAAGCGGTATCTGGCCACGTTTAGCCCCAAGGACCTGGCCGTCTCATCCCCCAGGGATAAAACGTTCATGTCATAGCTAAAAATCATGGCAGCCATAAAAGATACAAAAATTAGGATTCCGGGCAGTCTTAGAGCATCCATGGTCACACCGGAAAGACCCCCAATTACGAAGCTTGTCCTGCTAATGGCCGTATCTGGCCATACAGTGAGAATCGTGTCAGTCATGGCGCCTATAAAGCTGGACACCGCTGCACCGGCCAACACTATGGTAAGCCTTGAAGCCCCGGTTGTCTTTGCTATAAAATATACCAGCAATGTGGCCAAAAGGGCGCCAATAAAAGCCGCTATAGGCATAAAAGCAAAATATGCGGGAAAGAGGGCGATAATCAAAGTAGTAAAAAGTCCTGCCCCCGAGTTTACCCCTATTATGCTTGGCCCTGCCAGGGAATTGTTCAGCACCGTTTGCAATATCAAGCCGGACATGGACAGGGCACAGCCTGCCAAGACTGCTGCCAGGGTCCTGGGTATCCTGACGTAGCTTATAATTTGAAATTCCTTTGAAACTACATCTTCTCCGAATAAGACAGAAAAGGTCTTGGCCAAGGGTATGCTTGACGAGCCAACACTTATGCTAAGTGCTATGAAAAATAGCAATATAAAAGCAAGGGAAGCTATAACAAAGATGTTATAGCTTGCGGTATTCTTAATTAAAAATTTCCGGGTATATGATCTCTGCAAGGTATCTATAGCTTTCACCCCACTTTGCGTTCGGCTTGTAGTGGAACAGCTCCTTGGGAAGGATTATATATCTATCGTTCTTTACGGCAGTTAAGCTGTTCCAAGCCGGGTTTTTTTCTATTCCGTTTCTTAGTGCTTCAATGGCCTTTTCAGTGCTGCCCATTGTTGTGACAAATATATAATCAGGATCTTCCTGGATTATCTCCTCAATGCTCAGCTCTTCCAAAAGAGATGGATACTTGCTGGCAATGTTTACGGTTCCCAAGTCTTCCAGCATCTTGCAAGTCAAATTGTCGTCCTTTTTAGCTTTGGCCCCACTGGAAAAGGCGCGGACGAAGAGCACGGTAGGCTTGTGGTCTAATCCGGCATCCTCTATTCTTGATAATATACCGTCGATTTCTTCCTTTATCTTAAGACCATGTTCCTCGTATAAATCCTTGTTTCCCGTAATGTCGGTGCAAATATCCAGCATCTTTAAATAATCCTCAAAGTACTCCACTTTAAAATAGGCATGGGGAATAGCTGCATCTTCCAATATCTGTCTAATCTTCAAGTGGTTTTCTATGTCCGGTGATAGCAAAACAAAATCAGGGGACAGAGATAGTACTTCCTCAACATTGGGCTCCTTTACTGTTCCCACAATGCTGATTTCCTCAGATATCTCAAAGCGTCCTTCACTTATTACATCATCGGTGACCCCTATTACTTCCCCGCCAGCCAGCATCCAGGTTTGGGCATATGAGCCCACCAGGGATACAACTCTTTGGGGTTTCTCCTGAAGCATTACTGAATTGCCAAGGGAATCGGTAAAGCTATAATATGCTTTACTGCCCTCGCTGTCTACATGGGCAGTTTCATCGACCTTATCATTGCTGCATCCTGCTACTATAACCATCAGCAAAACTAATATTATGAGTATCTTTCTTCTCAATTCCAGCACTCCTACATTGATATT
>JAMNZI010000240.1 GCA_023622385.1 Bacillota bacterium
CAAATATTTGTCATATTCCTTTACTTCGGCTAGCAGTATTTGTTCGACCTTTCTTTTTGTCTTTTCGGTAACCCTTTTTATATTAAATTGCCGGCTAACCTTTTCCCGCGTGGTGTATATAAATCCCACCTGCCCCCAGTCGAAGCCGTATGGGTCGTAAGCCCTGAAGCCCGTTGTGTTTATCGCCAGACCGCTGTGATCCAGCAGGAACAATGGAAAGTAGGCGACTATGTTTTCCCATCCGCCAAGCGGTTTGACAATTTCACCCTCAAACCACTCCTGCCAGCTGTCGTACCATTCCGCGTATTTTGCCATCTCATCGCCTAATAGATATTCCCGGTGCCTGCATACCATTATTCCCAGGTTGTCGTCCTGGCGAGGGTTTTGCGGGTTGTCATCAAGGACAATGTATAGGGTTTCTCTCTTTCCTTTTTTGCTATACAGTACATTAGATAGAGACATACAGCAGTTCCTCCTTCCCATTTGGGATTGTTTTTACCGGCATTACAGGAATAATTTGTGCAATACCGAACGCCAAATCCTTCTTTGTGAAGGATTCCTTATAGTTGCCAAAGTCAACCGTAACATGGTGAGGAAATGTATTATATACAATACCGTTCCGCCTTATGATTTTTATTTTCTTTCCTCTTGTTCCCTTGTCGAAATCGGGAGAGATTACGACAACGGGTTCTCCCGGAAAAAATTTATCCATATTGCATCCCCTTTCTAATTTTTGTTGTTTTCTTTTGTGGCTTTTATGACTTTTGCTACTTTGCATGTTTCCGCCTTTGAAGCCTTTTAAATTCGTTGTCTGTTTTCCACTCGCTATAGCCCACTTCAAAAGCTGTTGGGTCGTTTCTCCGTAACCATGTGCCATAGTTTGCATCGTCTGGTATACGTCCGCCCATCGACTTTAAATCATGGTCTGGTATTCCCAGTTCATTTAACCATTCTTCATAATCCTTTTTTGTCAGTCTTGCCATTGTATAGTTTCCTCCCTTCATATAATTGGTCGGTGTCAATTTCGCCTTTTAGCCATTTCTCCAATAGACCCCGATCCCTGGATTCTTCAACAAAACAGTCACCGTCTCTGTTGTCATATCCTATCCAAAGATCTCCTTCTCTCCTAATGAATAATCCTCTTGGCTCGTATTTCCCGGTTTTCTCGCCACTTTCCAAAAGTCTATTGGCCTGGGATTTTGTAATCTCTATAATCTTTATTTTGAATCTCCCCTTTACTTTTTTAGTTTTTAAACTAAAAGGCAGTGCAAAGCCTGTTTTTTGCACTGCCTTTTGTCTTGCTATACTGACGGGTAATCAGAAGTGATAATCCAGTATTCCGCCAATATAGTATTTTTCCCCTTCTTTCAATTCGCACCTTACAAAATTATCAAGTGTTTGCCAGTGAGTTGTGTAGATATAAAACCCGTATTTTGAATCAATTAATAATTTTAACGTACTGACAATTATTGAATCACTGGCAAACTGTTCAAGGCTCATATTTTGTACGGTCTCTTTCAGCTTTTCATAACTTTCTTTAAAATAATTCTCCTTAAACCCTATTGGAAATAATATACTTTCTTCTGAACTGTTATAGATTGCTCCGTAATCTTCTATAATTGCCATTAACCATTCGATGTCCTCTTTCCTGCCGGTGGGGCTTTCCTGGACATAATCGCCAACCGTACCGACAAAATCATCATAAAACATATCCTCGGTTATATAATCACTTTTATCAATAGGCTTTTGCGATAACTGACAAATCCTGCTATGCATAATATCCTCCTTTCATTTTTGAAAGGCGGTGCTAATGCCGCACCGCCTTTTACTCTACGATAAACTTGTCGGGACGCGGAGTTACCTTGACACCGGGGATAATTTCTCCGGTCTCTTTGTAAATTGCTTTATCGCCCGTTATTTCCACATTGTCCTTTAGCTTTGCCCAATCCGGTTCTTTTATGGTTTTGATATATTCCGTTAATCCGTTTTGTTCTAGCCAGGACAGCAGAGCTTCTTTATTGCGTTCTATTTCAGGGTTCTGTATCTTCATCTTTAACGTCCCTGACATAAGCTCATATTTGATCTGCGTTTTTGTCTTTTTCAACAACGATGGGTCAAGGGACATGAAGTAATCGCGCAGCTTTTGTTTAAAAAAGTTTATATTCCTTTCTGCTTTTTCCTGTTCCGATTTAAGCCATATCTGTATTTGCCTCATTTTTTCTTCTGCTAGCCGCTTTTTTCGCTCCAGTTCTGCGCGGTTAAATTTGATTTTCTCCACTGCCCAGTCTGCCATCAAATCATTCTCTATTCGCCATCCCTGCTGTTCCTCTTGCCCTTCTTCCTGGAGTTCCTCCACCTCGGCGACCGGCATTTCCTCTGGCTCAAATATCGTGGCAAGGGAAGGCTCAAATATCGTGGCAAGGGAACCGTCAAAACCTAGAATTTCACTCATTGAACATACCCCCTTATCCATACTTCGTTATATGGCACATCCGGTTTATTGGATGGCCCGTATTGCAGCCAGAAGAAATGGATGCTTAACCGGTCTCTTGAGGTCCTTACTTCTTCGTGCCGTGTAAGCCGCAGGAGGATTTCCCGCGTCCTTTCGGCGTTTATGACGACATCCCGCACATCTATAGTCTCGTCTGGGTTCGGGCAGATGGCATTATAAAATGCTTCAATGTCTTTCGCCAACTCCGACGGCCGGTCAAAATTAACCGGCGGAAATGGCAATTTCTTTATGATTTTCTCCTTTAATTTCACATGTATTCCCCCTTTATATAGCTTGTTTTTGAGCTATTTGCTCATATTTTTGTAAGACAGCCACGTTTTGTTCTCTTAATACGGGACATATTGCTATGCAGTTAATTACAAGTCTTTTTTTGTTAGCAATTAGGTATGCTGGACATTGATAGCAGGGCGTTGAATGGCCAAACCAGTCAATACTTTGGGAACATCGCGGACAGTACCGATGTTCCGGATGCTTGCCATACTCCCTGCCGGAACCGTACTTGAACTCTTGTGCCGGTGCAATATGTCCACATGCACCACATTGGTAAATGTACATATTTTCTCTCCTTTCCTTTTTGAAAAATAAAAAGGGGTAGCTCTTCTGCTTTCCTGACAGAAAAACTACCCCTTTTGAAATGCTTTCTCTTTTGAGTTTTAGGCTACTACCTGGCCGTCGGCCTTTACATTGCCGAAACCAGACAACAGGTAGTTGTTTTTTCGTTTCTTTATGCAACGGAATTCGAGACTTTTTTCTTTGTGTGTGTCTATAACTTTCATGAAAGGATGCTTTTCAGCGATAATTACCGTTTCGCCGGTATCTAATTTTATTCCAAACACCAGCGTATCCTTAATTTTGCCCGGCGTCACGTCGCTTATCTTCCCCTTTACCCACTCGGGTGCAGGGGATGATTTTGCTGAAGAAGCATCCGCTGGTTCTTTCTGTGCTGTATTTTTCGTTTTTTTGTCTTTTTCTTTATTATTTTCTAGCTGGGCCAGTCGCCTTTGGGCGTCTACAACCTCATCGGCGCTGGCTATACCAGTTCCTAGGATTCCGTATCCTAGGAAGCCCAACGCCCTTCCAAGAGCCGAGGTTTCGGCATTTTCTATGGCGTTGGTTTTGTCCACATAGGATGTTTCACCGTCCCCGATTGTTGCGGTTCCAGTGGCAGAACCCAGTATTTCTGACTCTACCTCTACCTGCACGAAGCCCTCATCTTTAAACACTTTTGTTCTTCTGTGCAGCAGTTTTCCGGCTTCCCTATGTTCGTCCTGGGCCCACATAATCCGGCCGTCAACAATCATGTACGGTTGCTGAACGGTAATATATGCCGTTCCGTCTTTTGTTTTCCATATTCCTTGCTGTTTTAGTTCCGGCGACAGGTCGTTGTTTATTTGGCCTAGTTTGACATTCTTATTTATTAGCCTTATAAATCCCCGGTATTTTTCCGGGACACTTTCAAGTGCTGCCTTTATGGTTTCTTCTGCATTCTTTTTTTCTTCCTGCGCTTTTATGAGCAGGAAATTCAAATAATTAGACATGCTTATTCCCCCTTTTGTTTTTTTTATTCTTTCTCTTCCATCACGGCATAC
This sequence comes from Bacillota bacterium, assembly GCA_023622385.1. Taxonomy (GTDB): domain Bacteria; phylum Bacillota; class Clostridia; order Caldicoprobacterales; family Caldicoprobacteraceae; genus Caldicoprobacter. The sequence continues at coordinate 4,102 of JAMNZI010000240.1, forward strand.
GGTATTCTTATGCCGTAACGATTCCACAGTTCCTGCCTTATAGTTTTCAGCACTTCATGTATAACGGCTGTGTCCCACTGGATTTTTTGCCCCGTCAGCGACACCACAAGCTCACAAAGCATGTTATGAATTGTGTTGTCTATAAAGTCTTGTGTTTGTACATCTTCATCCGTTAGTTCGCTGACGATAGGACCTTCCCAGTCGTCCCACCTTTCTTCTCTTTGGCTTTGGTTTGGCCGACATGCTGTCTTTAACATGCTTATTCCCCCTTTTTGTTTTTTTGGCTTTTTGTTTTCGTTTTTAAGAGGTTTTGTCAGGTAGGGCAATATAAAACCATTGCCTGTCCTTTTTAAGCCCCTCTAAACGGAAATCTGGAGGCCGTTTTTTTGGTGTTTAATACAGGGCATCGTTTACCGCGCTGATAAAACAGTTAATATTGTCTGGTAACCCCTGTATTACAAACAATTCCTCCTGACCGTGGCCGGCGTCCCTTGTTTCGTGTGTTTGTGTGATGATTACCTCATACTGTTCTGCTATTTCTTCTATGAGTTTTATTGCATACTCGCGATTGTAATGTCCGTTGTCCGGCTCCATAAGGAAATATTCTTCTACCATGATTTCATCAGTCATCACGCAGTTTCCCTCCTTTGTAATTTTTTGTTCAGGATTTCCCTTACTGCGCTAATAAATATTGCAACATCTTCGGGTAACCCTATAATTTCAAAGGCTTGTTCTTCTCCCTGGTCAGTAATCCTTACTTCGACAGTTTCTGTTATATGCACACAGTACCAACGTGCATAGCTGTATATAATTTCTTCCGCGTAGCCCCAGTCATATGCTCCGTTCTTTGGTACGACCAGGAAGTATTCTTCAACCAAACAGCATCCCTCCTTTGTTTTTTTGGAATAAAAAAAGAGGGAGAAAAAACACTTCTCCCTCTTTTTTGTCCTTAATTCCCCATTTGATTTTATGTAGCGATTATCCTCTTCTATGCTCGTGCCTGTGCCAAGCACGACATTCTTGTCCGGTGAGCTTGAGCAGTTGATAGCGGTCCTGCGAGAATAGCAGCCTTATATGCCGTCTTTATGTCTGCGCTTCTTTCAAAGATTACTTCTTTATACCCCTGCCCCGCTTTATACATACGGCCATAGGCTTCAAATGCCCCATCTCTATACCGCAAACTTACCCGCATGGTGTAGCCGCGGATTAGATTGCCGGGGTCAGGATAATCCCAGTTTACGCCCAGGTATATCTCACCGCCGTGCTTTAGAAGTTCCTCTCTTCTCTGCCACTCCTTTTCATCTACATTTAGGTCTGCATCAAAGACCCCTCCGCCCGATTTTTCATAGCAAACCGGGCCAATCCCCCTTTCGATGGAAACGGGATCTTTTAATGCCCTTCCGCAGCGTGCGCATTTACCCATGCTTTTCCTCCTTTCTTTTTGCCCAAAAACATAAAAAGGAGCGCATGCAATCATACGCTCCTTTTTTTGGGCCTTAATTCCACCTTATTTTTTTGTGGCCATCTTGGATGGCCGGCGTCTGCGATACCCCTGTCCCCAGTGGGACATGATACCGCTCGCTGTCAACCCCCATTGGGGAAAGCACATTGTCTTGTGCTTCTACGACAGCCTGGCTCAAAAGCCTTTCTTATTCTTTTGCAAGTATATTATACAACCTCAATATAATTTTTTCAAGTTATTTTTTTCCTCTAATAAAGCAATGTCCAATTTGCAGCTCTCCAGAAAATTGCAATATAATATAGCATGATAATATACATTATATTGCATTTTGGGATAAAAAATGGTACAATATTATCTGAAAACGGGTGATTATCCCACTAAAAAAATGCATGATAATATTTTTTCTGTATTTTAGTCGCAAAAATGATTACCGTAACCAGAGATAAATATGGAAGTATAAAAGAAAGGATGGTTAAATAATGGCAGGTTATATTAAAAGATGGCGCATTGAGGATAATGGAATAACTAGATTTTTGAGTTACTGGTATGTTTTGGAGCCTAGCAGCATACTGATTTCTTCCCCTGATGGGAAAGAAGAACGGATTTATGTACTGAAAGATAATCAAGGCTTTATACTAACAAAAGAAGAGTTTTATAAAGAAAAAGAATCTATTATTGATTTTTTTGAAAAAGCGGAAAAAGCCTATAACGACCCTGAAATTTATTCCTTTTTGATATGGCTTAATACAGCAAGTCGCCTTTATCGAGATGGTTTTAGAATGAATGAAAATGACAAGTTTGTTATTCCTGAACCAAATATAAAATACAAAGAATTTGATCCTAATAAACGAAAGTGGAGTTTTAAGTGCAGTTGGTGTGGCAAAAAGGTGTCAAGCGATAAACAAAAATATTATTATTCAATTTTATTTAATAAAACACTTTACCATTTTCCAGCTTTAGAGTGTGAACCCTGTGAAAGGGCTTGCAGCAAGGAATGTGCTACTCATGTATGGCATGACGTTTACAAAAATTGGATACACGAAAATGGCTTGGAGGATTATTTTGAGCTTTAATAGAAATCCCAAAACCATATTTTTTCAGGGAAAGGAGAATCGAAAAAACGTAATGCAGGAAATCGAGATAAAGTTTAGAGGCAAAACAGTTGACACCGGCAGGTGGGTTTACGGATACCTTGTTAAAGACTGGGAAGGCAATACATACATAATATCAAAGTTTGGCCCGGACATAACTGGGTGTTCGGAGTGCGGTGTAAATAAGGCAGTAATACATAAGGTTATCCCTGAAACCGTAGGCCAGTTTACCGGTATCAGGGACAGAAACGGCGTTGAGGTTTATGTTGGAGATAAAATAAAGGCTTTAAATGGTATTAACGAGATAATAGGCATCGTAAGGTTTGGAGAATACGAACAGGACGCCAGCGGTGGCGCATATGGAACAGCTCCTTGCGTTGGGTTTTATGTTGAAAGGCTTAAGGCCATACCTAATGAATGGGAGGCCGAGGAAGGGTTACTATACGAACCGGATTACGAAAAAACAAATTCACTGCTGGCTTATGAATGGATAGAAGTATTGAAATAAAATGGGACAAAAAGATAATTGATAAAACAAGTTTTCCCTTAATGTCAGCGTTTCATATATAGCAATAAAAAAGATTGTAAACCTTGGTTGGCCCAATTTAGTTTACAATCAAAAGAGATTAAGGAAACTTTACATTAAAAAAGCACCAGGGGGTGAAAAAAGTGGTAAATGAGTTTTTGGTATATACTGACGGTGCCTGTGCAGGGAATCCTGGACAGATGGGAATTGGATATGTAATCTATCAAAATCCGGGACAGAAACTCGTCTCCACCTGTAGTTTTTCGCCCGGTGTAGGAACTAATAACCGGGCCGAGTACCTGGCAGTAATTAATGCTTTGGATTACCTTACCGCCTTTGAACCGCAGCATATACTTGTTATGTCTGATTCGCAGCTGGTTGTCTACCAGCTGACCGGTGCCTATGCTGTTAAATCCCCGGAAATGGCCAAGCTGGCCAATAGGGTTTTTGAGCTTGTTAATCGGCTTGAGTGCCCGGTCGAGTTTCGCTGGATTTCCCGCAGTGAAAATAAGTTTGCCGATGCGCTGGCCAGCAAAGCTGCCGGGATGCCAGCTGCAAGAGTATCTAACAATTATACCGAGATAGAAGAATGGATGGGTGATGTATACTTTACACCAAATTTAAGAAAAATTGAAAGCCTACCACCTGTCAATCCCTCATGTGCTATTGAAATTGATAGATTGATACACCTTGGCAAAAAAGCCAAGTTCAAAGATTATATAAGACTTAAAACCGATGGTACTGATGAGTACAGCAAGGCTGATTATGAAATGCTGAAAAAGTATATTACCATACGTCACGGCCCTAAAGCGGTGTATTGGCTGATAGATGTGCTGGTTGACGCCAGCCCTTCATATGCAGCTAATGCACTGCGGTGGGCAGCCAGGGGACTGCCTCCCGACATGGCACTTAAAAAAGCATCTGTGGACATGGAAATGGCGGCTAATCTTAACAATAAGAAGAAAGAAGGATTGTCATGGCAATCAGCAACAACACTATTTTAACGGAGTTTAGACAGGAACTTATACGTGAAGAAAAGTCAATGCATACAATCAGAGCTTATGTCCGCGATGTGGAAGAGTTTATGCAGTGGTTTGAGGAAACGGTCGGAGAGTTTTCGCCGGGACAAATAACCGTTGTGGATGTCCAAGAGTTCAAAAGCTATCTTTACAACGTAAAGAGAAACAAGCCGGTCAGCGTGAACAGGAAGCTCTCCGCACTGGAAAGTTTCTGTGAATTTCTGGTAAGCACTGGCCATCTTAAAGACAACCCTGCTGCAAAGGTGAAGAAAATAAAGCAGCAAAAGACTGCGGAGGTTGCGGCTCTCTCAAATTCCGAACTCTACAGGCTTAAAAGGATGTTTTACCTTGAGGGTAACAAGCGTGATATAGCTATATTCGAGCTTATGATCAACACCGGCCTGCGCGAGGCTGAAGTGTGCAACCTTAAACTGGATGATGTCATAATGTCAGAGAGAAAAGGAGTCGTTATTGTGCGCTCTGGCAAAGGTGAAAAATATCGTGAGGTGCCGCTCAACGCAAATGTGCGACGTGCCCTGCAGGCATACCTGGATGTGCGGCCCAACCGCGGTAATTACCTTTTTGTCAGCAACAAGTCCGACCGGTTATCCGAAAGCCAGCTGTACAGAATAATAAGAAAGCATGCGGATATGGCGGGAGTAAAAGCACATCCGCATATGCTCCGTCACACCTTCGCAACAAAACTGCTACGTGAGGGGAAGATTGATCTGCCGACCCTTCAGAATTTGCTTGGGCACGCTAACATAAACACGACCGCCATATACACAAGGGCCACTATGCAGGACCTTGAAAAGGCGGTTGAAATACTGGAAAGCCTGGAAGAATAAGGGTTGGGAAGGGGGGGTTTGTATGTCCAGCAGAAAAAATTAATACAGGAGAAATACGGCTAGTTTGACGGTGCGGACAATGGGTAACCCAGAGTACGGGATATACAAGCTGTGTAGCGGGTACTACAGACTGTACAAAGCGCTGAAAGATTATACTGACGAAAAAGAGGCCATTGATGACTTGATCAAGCTAGTCAACAGGACTGTTTTGCCAATTATCCCCAAAAAGAGAGTAGGGCATAAACAAAATTGCCCTGCTCTTTCGTTTTGTTAGCGCAGAAATGTGAGCCTTAGGTTGTGCTACCCTTCGCCCTTCCAGTTTTGTAGCAATTACTCTTTTGCGATAGCATCACAACCAGCACAAATTTCTGACATCGATGGTTTCCCCGTTTCAGGATCGATCCCTTCACAGTCAGGACTACAAGGCATCGAAGCGTCTAGTGAACAGACAGTTCCTTCAGCAATACACCGCCAGCACTCTTTCGGTGCACAGTAGGTTATATCAAAAAAGTTCAAAAGATTTGGCAGACAATTTAGAAAGAATTCAGCGTGCCAGAAAATATTGCAATAGCTGAGCAATACCACCTGCGATGCATGGCAACAACAAACTACTGATGACTTTTATCAAAGTGAATTCCCCTCCCATTACCGCTGCTTCAAAGGGAATCCGTCCTATAGATAAAAGTCCCCAAGCACAGGCCATAGCAACCCCCACAGGAAAGCTGACTCCCGTCCTAATCAGACCTGCAAAAAGCGGCATGGCCGCGTAAGGTGAACCGGGCGTTAGCGCGCCGATTAAAGTGCCCAGCACTATCCCGCGCCATCCGGATGAAGTGCCAAGATATTTCACTATTATATCCCTAGGAATCAAAGTTTGGAGGAGAGAGGCGAAAATCATGGAAAATACAATTAAAACACCATACCTAAGGAAAAGGTCGAAACCATTCTTCACACTGGTTTTGGCAATTCCCAAACCTTTTACTCCCCACGCAATTAAGAATAGAATCACTGTCCCAATAATGAATCCTACGTTTGCCGGGCAGAGAACGTAATATTTCTTGGTCCGCCTGGAGTGGGGAAAACACACCTGGCTATAGGGCTTGCCATAGAAGCTCTGTCGCAAGGGATATCGGTTTATTTCAGCA
>JAMNZI010000156.1 GCA_023622385.1 Bacillota bacterium
TACTACTACAGGCGCTGCCAGGGCTGTTGCGTTGGTGCTTCCAGAACTGAAGGGCAAATTAAACGGCTTTGCCATGAGAGTGCCCACACCAACAGTATCGGTTGTGGATCTTGTGGCTGAGCTTGAGAAGCCGGCTACTGCAGAGGAGATCAATGCTGCGTTGAAAGAGGCTGCAGAAGGTCCCATGAAGGGCATCTTGGGATATGAGGAAGAGCCGTTGGTATCCATAGATTTCAAGCAAGATCCTCGTTCATCCATAGTGGATGCGCTATCGACCATGGTAATCGAGGGCACTTTAGTAAAAGTGGTAGCTTGGTATGACAACGAATGGGGTTACTCCAACAGGGTGGCTGACCTCATCATGTACATCGCATCCAAAGGCCTGTAATGTAAAGGAGTGGTCTTTGTGAACAAAAAAACCATAGAGGATATAGATGTAAGGGGTAAGCGCGTTCTTGTTCGGGTTGATTTTAACGTTCCGATGGATGAAAACGGCAATATCACTGACGATAGGCGTATAAGGGCAGCCCTCCCCACCATACAGTATCTGCTCAAGAACAACGCCAAGGTAATACTCATGTCACACCTGGGAAGGCCCAAAGGGGAGTATGACCCTAAATATAGCCTCGCACCTGTTGCCAAGCACTTAAGCAAGCTGCTGGGCCAGGAAGTCATCATGGCAAAAGACGTCATAGGAGAGAGTGCCAAGGAAGCCGTTGCCGGCATGAAGGAAGGCCAGGTCGTCCTTCTGGAGAACGTCCGCTTCCATAAGGAGGAGACCAAGAACGACCCTGAGTTTGCCAAAGCTTTAGCGCAGCTGGGCGATATATACGTCAACGATGCCTTTGGCAGTGCCCACAGGGCTCATGCCTCCACTGAAGGTGTGGCCCATTACCTGCCGGCTGTGGCGGGTTACCTGATACAGAAGGAGCTTGAGTTCATGGGCAAGGCCCTTGAGAATCCCGACAGGCCCTTTGTGGCCATCTTGGGCGGTGCCAAGGTATCGGATAAGATAGGCGTGATTGAAAACCTCATCAACAAGGTGGATGTCCTCCTGATCGGCGGAGGTATGGCCTATACATTCCTTAAGGCAAAGGGCTATGAGGTGGGCAATTCCCTGCTGGAAGAGGACAAAGTCGAGCTGGCCAAGCAGCTGATGGAAAAGGCAAAGGAGAAAGGCGTAAAGCTGTTGCTACCTGTGGATAACGTGATAGCTCAGGAGTTCAAAGCCGATGCACCCCACAAGGTGGTGGACAGCGACAAGATTGAGGCCGGATGGATGGGCATGGATATCGGGCCTAAGACTAGGGAAATGTTTGGCGAGGAGATCAAGAAGGCCAAGACCGTGGTCTGGAACGGGCCCATGGGCGTGTTTGAGATGCCTGCCTTTGCCGAAGGTACAAAGGCTGTGGCAAAATATGTAGGAGAATGCGGCGGTACCACCATTATCGGCGGAGGCGATTCGGCTGCCGCTGTAGAGCAGTTGGGATTTGCCGATAAGATGACCCATATTTCGACCGGTGGTGGCGCTTCCCTAGAGTTTCTAGAGGGCAAGGTGCTGCCGGGGATTGCAGCCCTTAACGATAAATGAGATTAAAATTGCTTTCTTAAAATTAAAAAGAGGTATTGACATGTCGATGAAAATTATGTTAAATAGATAAATGTTGCGTAAAAATAAAAGGCATTGTAAAGCAATATAGGATTGCTAACATTGCCCCCTAAATTTTATATAGATTACCCAACCAGTGGCTGCCCGGGAATTCTCTCCCGGGCAGGTAGGTTGGGATGTGATGTAAGGAGAGTTGAATATGATGAGGAAACCTATCATAGCAGGAAACTGGAAGATGCATAAAACGCCGTCAGAGACGGCGTCTCTTATAAATGAATTGAAACCACTGGTGAAGGATGCACAAGCTGAGGTAGTTGTGTGTCCTCCTTTTGTTTGTTTACCGGCTGCTAAAGAAGTGCTGGTAGGTTCCAACATCAAGCTAGGTGCCCAGAACATGCACTGGGAAGAGCAGGGAGCTTTTACAGGAGAAGTGGCTCCCGGTATGCTGAAGGAGCTGGATGTGGAGTACGTTATAATTGGCCATTCCGAGAGAAGGCAGTACTTTAGCGAGACAGATGAAATGGTAAATAAAAAAGTGCTGTCTGCCGTAGCCCATGGGTTTATTCCCATAATATGCGTTGGCGAGACGCTGGAACAGCGCGAGCAAGGAATTACCGAACAAGTTGTGGATAGGCAGACGCGTGCAGCATTGAAAGGGTTAAGCCCTGATGTGGCCGATCGGGTGGTCATTGCCTATGAGCCCATATGGGCGATAGGTACGGGTAAGACAGCTTCCAGCAATGACGCAAATGAAGTGATAGGTTATATACGTAAGGTTGTGGGAGAGGTGCTGGGCAGCCAGGCGGCTCAACAAATGAGGATACTCTATGGTGGAAGCGTAAAGCCGGAAAATGCCTCTGAGCTCATGAGTATGCCCGAGATTGACGGTGCACTGGTGGGTGGTGCTAGCTTGAAAGCGCAGGACTTCGCTAAAATCGTGAAATACTAGGAGGAAAATATGCACAAGGATTTGGTCGTTCTCATCATAATGGATGGGTTTGGGTTGAGCGATCGGAAAGAATGGAATGCGGTCTATCAAGCTCAGACTCCCAATTTGGATAGGTACTGGAATGAGTATCCACATGTAGCGATAGGGGCAAGCGGCCTTGATGTAGGGCTTCCTGCAGGGCAAATGGGCAATTCTGAGGTGGGACACTTAAATATTGGTGCCGGCAGGATAGTATATCAGGAGCTTACCCGAATCAGCAAAGCCATAGAGGATGGCAGCTTTTTTAATAACAGAGCGCTTTTGGCTGCGATAGAAAATGTCAAAAAGCACGGTACAAAGCTACATGTGATGGGCTTGGTGTCAGATGGAGGAGTTCACAGCCACATCGAACACCTTTATGCACTGATAGAGCTGGCAAAGAGAAGCGGCCTGCCGCAGGTATATATACACTGCTTTACCGATGGCAGGGACGTCCCTCCTACAAGCGGCAAATCGTATATCGAAGCTCTTCAGAAAAAGCTTGATGAGTACAAGTTCGGCAAGATTGCCACTGTGATGGGGCGCTATTATGCTATGGATAGGGATAAGAGGTGGGATCGCACGCAAAAGGCTTATGATGCTTTGGTTTTAGGGGTAGGAGAGTTTGCATCCTCAGGCGTAGAGGCCATGGAGAAGTCATACAGCGCTAATGTAACGGATGAGTTCGTGCGTCCCACGGTGGTGCTGGAGGGCGGGAAGCCGGTTACCACCATTGAGCCCAACGACTCGATTATATTCTTCAACTTCCGACCCGACAGGGCAAGGCAGCTCACCCGTGCTTTTATCCAACCCGAGTTTAATGAATTTCCGCGGAGCAAGGGTTATTTCCCCGTGTGTTTTGTATCCATGACCCAATATGACGAGACGTTTACTAACATCCATGTAGCCTATGAACCTCAGGTGATTACCAACACCTTTGGTGAATATATAAGCAAGCTGGGTAAAAAGCAGCTGAGGATTGCCGAGACCGAGAAGTACGCCCACGTGACGTTTTTCTTCAATGGCGGTGTGGAGTACCCCAACGAGAATGAGGACAGGGTGTTAATACCATCGCCCAAGGTGGCAACTTATGATTTAAAGCCGTCCATGAGCGCATTTGAGGTAACAGACGAAGTTGAGAAACGTATTGCCTCGGGAGAATATGACGTGATCATCTTAAATTATGCCAACTGCGACATGGTAGGGCATACTGGCGTTATGGAGGCGGCGGTTGAAGCGGTTGAGACGGTGGATAAATGCGTGGGGCGAGTGGTAGAGGCCGTACGAGCAAGGGGCGGCAAGGTAATAGTGACGGCTGACCACGGCAACGCTGAGCAGATGTGGGATTATGAGACTAATCAGCCCCACACGGCTCATACTTCAAATCCTGTTCCCTTTATATTGATAGATGACACCAGAAAAGGCGTGACATTGAGAGAAGGAGGCCGACTGGCCGATATCGTACCTACTATGCTCGAACTCATGGGCCTTGATAAGCCCGAGGAGATGACGGGAGAAAGCCTGATTTTGAAGAAGTAAAGCGATTAAAAATTTCGTTTCGTGTTAAAGTGCTGCAAAAATTGGCCTCGTAGGCTATGCTTAGATTATTTAGAGATGAAGCTTGCTAAAGATGCCAAAAAGGGCATCAATGAAAGAGCCGATTAGCCTTTTGTGAAGATGAAGATTGAGCGACTTGTGCTTAAAATAAAGCTAAAGAGAAAGGGGAGAGAAGTTGTGACCACCATTGTGGATGTTATAGGGCGAGAGATTTTGGATTCAAGGGGTAATCCGACAGTAGAGGTAGAGGTATATCTGGAGGGTGGAGCTGTAGGCAGAGCTGCTGTTCCTTCCGGCGCTTCTACAGGTGCCTTTGAAGCCGTAGAGCTGAGAGATGGAGACAAGAAGAGGTACATGGGTAAAGGCGTACAAAAGGCTGTAGAAAATGTAAACAACGTCATCGCCGAAGAAATCATCGGGATGGATGCGCTGGACCAGGTGGCCATTGACAAGCTGATGATTGAGTTGGACGGCACGCCCAATAAGAGCAAACTGGGTGCCAATGCCATCCTGGGCGTATCCCTGGCAGTTGCGAAAGCCGCTGCAGAGCAGTTAGGGCTTCCTCTTTATAGGTATATAGGCGGTACCAATGCGAAGGTTCTACCGGTACCCATGATGAATATATTGAACGGCGGTAAGCACGCCGACAACACAGTGGACATTCAAGAGTTCATGATCATGCCGGTAGGTGCTACCAGCTTTAGAGAAGCATTGCGCATGTGCGCTGAAGTGTTCCATAGCTTGAAAGCGGTGCTCAATAAGAAGGGTTACAGCACGGCAGTGGGCGATGAGGGCGGCTTCGCTCCAAACTTGAAGACCAATGAGGAGGCCATCGAGGTGATCCTTGAGGCCGTTGAAAAGGCAGGCTATAAGCCGGGCGATGATATCCGCATCGCCATTGACGCCGCAGCTACAGAGCTTTACAACGAAGAGGATGGGAAATACCACTTCCCGGGCGAAGGCGTTGTAAGGACGGCGGCCGAAATGGTGGACTACTATGTCCATTTGGTTGATAAGTATCCGATTATATCGCTGGAGGATGGCGTAGCTGAAGAAGACTGGGATGGTTGGAAATTGCTCACGCAAAAGCTGGGCAACAGGATCCAGCTGGTGGGCGACGATTTGTTTGTAACCAACACCCAGAGGTTGGCAAAGGGCATTGAGCTGGGAGTTGCCAATTCAATTCTCATCAAGGTGAACCAGATTGGTACCTTAACCGAAACGCTGGATGCCATCCAGATGGCAAACCGCGCAGGATATACGGCGGTTGTATCCCATCGCTCTGGTGAGACCGAGGATACCACCATATCCGATCTTGTTGTGGCAGTAAATGCTGGACAGATCAAGACGGGTGCTCCATCTCGTACTGATCGCGTCGCCAAGTACAACCAGTTGCTGCGGATAGAAGAGCAGCTGGGCGATGTAGCTCAGTACCTGGGATTAAAAGCTTGGTTCAATCTGAAGAACAAGTAAGAGGATAATCCCCCGCTTATAAAGTGGGGGATTTATTTTATCTGTGGTATAGTAATGTTTGCAGTCCAAGGCATGAGCTGTGTAGCTGCCGTTGAAAATTTTGCCTTGATTTTATGGAGATGGTATGCTACAATAGGGTTGTCATCTGTAGGAAGGAGGAGTTTCATTGGCGGTTGTAAAGTATATACTTATTGCATTGCTTATGCTGGTTGAAATATTTCTAATAGCGGTTGTACTGCTCCAATCAGGCAGGAAAGCCGGATTGTCGGGAGCCATTGCAGGTGGCGCTGAGACGTTTTTCGGCAAGAATAAGGCCAGGAGTTTTGAAGGGAAGCTCCAGCGATGGACTAAGATATCGGCGGTGCTGTTTATAGTGCTCACTTTGGTTCTGGTCATTCTTGAGTAGTAGAGAGGCTCAGAATAGCGTTTTGTTGAAGATGAAGGCCTTAAAGAGGGTAATAATGAGACAACGATAATCTGTTTTTTAAATTAAATTAATATATTACAGGGCGAAAGAGCTTTATTCAGTAAAATAGGTGAGTGTTGAATCACAATATGGTAAGTATTATGACAAAAAACGACCGAGGGGTCGTTTTTTCTGTTATATGTAAGATATGAAAGGTTGAATTTTCGTTATCTGCGCGTTGCTTAGAAATGAAGTCATTGAATCTACTTATGGCTGACTAAACTCGGTTAGCGTTATAAAATTTAGGAAGATGGGGATTTATAGCTCATATATAATGAAAGATTTACAATTAAAAAATTTAGAGGAGGAATCAAGGATGACGAGAGAAGAAGCATTTAAGATGGTAAAGGAAAACGTAAAAAATGCCAACCTCATAAAGCATATGCTGGCTACCGAAGCGGTCATGCGAGCTTTGGCCAGGAGATTGGGAGAGGATGAGGAAAAATGGGGAGTAGTAGGGCTTGTCCATGATGTGGACTATGAGAAGACCGCCGACTCTCCATCGCAACACGGGCTTATAGGAGCCCAGATGCTCGCACAAGCAGGTATGGGAGAGGAGGAGGTGAACGCCGTTAAAGCCCACAATGAGGTTTTAGGGTATCCGCGGGTGACTAAGCTTGATAAGGCGTTATACGCCACCGACCCTGTAACCGGCTTGATAGTTGCCGCCGCGTTGGTTAAACCCAGCAAAAAGCTGGCAGATGTGGATACCGAGTTTGTGCTGAAAAAATTCAAGGAAAAATCGTTTGCCCGAGGCGCTTCGAGGGAGCAGATCATGAGCTGCCAAGAGCTGGGGCTTTCTTTGGAAGAGTTCATAGGCTTGGCAATTGAAGCCATGCAATTGATAGCCGTCGATTTGGGGCTATAGCGTGGTAATAGCCCACCTACAAATCTCAAATGATTGTAACAGGTAAGGCTACTATGTAACGGATAGTCAGCAAAAGGCGTGTGAGCACCTTGTGAGATTAGAGCAGCATAGGCGGCCAAATTTTTCACGAAACCACAATATTTGTAGGGGATTGGTAATCCTTTCTATATATAATGCTAATGCTTTTTTGTTTGTGATGGTGTAAAAGTGGTTAAACTATATAGCGGTTATCAGAGTACAAGCAGCGTTTTTGCGCCGCGGCATGTGAAAGCAGATACCGGCTAAACTAACACAAATGAAGTGGAGGAAAGGGAGCTTGAGGATAAAGGATAGGATAATCGAGGTTTTAAGGGAAGACAAAAATCCACCGATGTATATAGAGCAGCTCATGGAAGTGCTTGGAATTTTGCCTGCCGAGAGGAAGATGCTCCAGTCTATACTGGATGAAATGGTCAAGGATGGGCAGATCATCCAGACAAAGAAGAAAAAATATGCCTTGCCCGAGAAGCTGGGGTATATAATAGGAAAAATCCAGGGGAATCCGAGGGGATTTGGATTTTTAATTCCCGATGACCCTGCTGAAGAAGACGTGTATATATCGGCCGAGAACATGAACGGTGCCATGCACAATGACAGGGTAATAGTGCGCCTTTTGTCCAACGCGTATGGTTATCCATCCCGTGAGGGAGAGGTATACAAAGTGCTCGAGCGCGCCAACAAGACCATCGTAGGCACCTTTGAGGCTAACGGTAAGGGTCACCATGGCTTTGTGGTGCCTGATGACCCCAGAATTGGCATGGATATTTTTGTGCCTTCAATAGACGGGATCGACGTCAGAACTGGCTGTAAAGTAGTGGTTGAAATCTATA
>JAMNZI010000088.1 GCA_023622385.1 Bacillota bacterium
GGCATCAAAAAATTTTAGAGGCAGTACCTGGTATTTACTGAACAGGTCTTTTCGAATGCGAGCTACTGTATTTTCGGATACCGAAGCCATGAAAAATCCCTGCAAAAAGACCAGCAGCGAATTTAGGATATAGATTGCCAAAAGGAGCAATGAAATACGCACCAGTCCCTGAAAATCCCTGGGAATGATGTAGTTGTCTATGGCCTGGCCTATAAGCAGAGGGCCTATTAAGGTGCATGCTGTGCTGAGCAAAACGGCCAATATGACTATCATCAGCCTGAGGATGTCGCCTTTCAGATATCCACCTAGCCTGATAAGGGTTTTACCCAGATTTTTTGGCTTTTCTACTGGTCCCATGAATGGACCTGGGCCTCTCCTGCCAGGTACACGCATGCCAGGGCCACCCATGCCACGCGCGTTTTGGGCTGGGGGGGTACTGCTATGTCCATGTTTCTGTGAGGTAGAGGATGATTTGCCGGATTGATGGGAATTGCTGTGGACATTACGCGTATTTTCAGGCATAAACCCTTTCCTCCTTTCCTAGCTGTGATCTATAAATATCTTGATATAGCGGGTTGGAGGCAAGCAGCTCCTCATGGGTGCCTATTCCTGCAATCCGCCCTTGTTCCAAAACGATGATCTTATCGGCGTCCATGACTGAGCTTATGCGTTGGGCTATTATGAAGGTAGTACACTTATGGTCCCACTGCTTTAAAGCCTGCTGTATTTTAAGTTCAGTTGCCATATCAACTGCGCTGGTGGCATCATCCAAGATGAGTATTTTTGGCTTTTTCATGAGCGCTCTGGCAATGTTCAAGCGCTGTTTTTGTCCACCTGACAGATTAACTCCTCCCTGGCTTAAGTCTGAGTCATAACCATTTGGGGTTTGCATTATGAACTGGTGGGCTTGCGCTATGGTTGCAACTTCTATGGCTTTTTCGATGTCTGCATCGGGATCTCCCCAGCGGAGGTTATCCAATATACTTCCAGAGAATAGGAGGGAATTTTGCATCACCATTCCGATTTCCTTTCTCAGGTTGTAAAGGCTGTACTGCCGTACATCGATGCCATCTATCAACACGCGGCCTTCCTGGGGATCATACAGCCGAGGAATGAGATTCACCAGCGTGGTCTTACCAGACCCCGTTTCCCCGAGTATGGCTACTGTTTCGCCAGGTTCGGCAGTAAAGGATATATTTTTCAGAACTGGTTCTCCATCTGGGCTGTAACTAAAGGTTACGTTTTCAAATACTACCTGCCCTCGGGTTATTTTGGGCTCTTGTGAGGTGTTGCTTCGATTTTCAGACGGGTCAACGATATCTGGCTCTTCCATCAGCACTTCCCTTATGCGGTCTGCTGAAACCTTGCCCCTGGAAAAGGCGATCAAGTTAAAGGCGATCATCACCAGTGACATCATTATTCTTGTCAGGTAGTTGATAAACGCTATGAGCTCCCCGATCTGCAGGGTACCGTTTTGTACTTTTATGCCGCCCAACCATAATACCGCCACCGTAGAAAGGTTTGTGATAAGCATCAGAAGCGGCATACCGATGGACATGATTCTGCCGGCTGTAATGGCAATATCGCGTAGCTCTTGGTTTGCCTCTTTAAACCGGTCTTCTTCGAAATCCTTGCGCAAAAATGCTTTTACCAATCTGACTCCAGCCAGGTTTTCACGCATTATGGTGTTTACCCTGTCTATTTTCGATTGGATCTGCCTGAATAGAGGGAAACCCTTTTTGATTACGAACAGGGCACCTATGATGGTAAGGGGCAGTGCTATCATTAGCACTGAAGCGAGGGAAGGGCTTATCTTTATGGTCATTATAATAGAACCGATACACAACAGAGGAGAGCGGATCATCATGGCAAGGGACATGGTAACCACATTTTGAAGTTGAGTAACATCATTGGTGAGCCTGGTAATTAGCGATGAAGTTTGAAAGCGGTCAAGATTGGAGAAGGAAAAAGTTTGAATTTTACGGAACAGGTCGGAACGGATGTCGGTACCAAACCCTAGCGCAGCAACGGTGGAAGTGTAGACGCACCCTATTCCACCTAGCATTCCTATAAGGGCAATACCCAACATGATGAGGAGCCGGGTTAGGACGTAGTTCATATCTCCATTGGCGATGCCGTTATCCACTATATCTGCCATATAGTTGGGCTGCAATAGGTCCATATATACTTCCAGCGCCATAAAGAGGGGTGCCAACAGGATGTATATCCAATAGGGTTTCAGATAGCGTGAAATTCTTATCATATATTACTCCTCCATTCCCCTTGATTTAAGTTGTATAGGTTTTCATGGAGTTTTAAAAGAAGCCTACGAAATTCCTCGAGCTCTTGCTCGGAAAAGTTATAAAAGCAGGCCTTTTCCAGTTCTTGCAGCCCTTTTTTCATCTGTTGATCTACCATGCGCCCCTTTTCAGTTGCGTAAATACGAAATGCCCTTTGGTCGTTGGGGTCGGGCATTTTCTCAATGAGCCCGGCCTTTTCCAGCTTTCGTAGAAGTGCAGTGGTGGAGGCTGGCGTAATAAATAGCTTTTCGCTAAGCTGACGCTGGCTTATACCTTCGTTAGCTATGATTATTGCTAGGACGAAGGGTTGCCCATGTTCAAGGCCATTTTGGTGAGCCAGCTTCCTAAAGAGGTCACGGTGCAGCTTGGAGGCATGAGCAAATAGGCGACCTAAAGATTCGTTGGAAGTTATGTCACATGGATGCATCGTATCCTCCTTTCTCTATTAAACTATCAAATATATTTAGTTAACTAACTAATCTATATTGATTTTATAAATTTTGAATTTGCGTTGTCAAGCAAAAATTCATACATATTTGTTTTATTTATAAATTCTGCAGGAAATATTTAAATAATGTTGAAATAAATATCAAGTAGATATGAAACTTTAACGACAGATATATTAATTGGCAACAAACATATCGATAGGTATAGCTTTTATATGGGAGTATACCGAGTATAAGACTGAAGTTATTCATGGACCGATCACATTATACAAACAATTTTAAATTTTTGGAGGAATGAAAATATGAAGGAAAGAGATATATTTTTTTACATCGGAACTTATACCAACAAATCAAGCAAAGGTATATATGGTTTTCGATTTAACCCGGTTACAGGAGAACATACGGCTCCCCAATTGATGGCTGATATGATTTCTCCTTCTTATTTAATAATGAACAATTCGAAAAGAATTCTCTATGCCGTTTCAGAGCCAACTGATGGCAGTAATGGATCAATTGCGGCATTTGCTGTTAATTCACAAAATGGAGAACTGGAAAAAATAAATCAAGTTACGGCGCCGGGGAAAGGGCTTTGCCATATCTCATTAGATAAAAAGGAACAATATCTATTTACAGTCTGCTACCCTGATGCTACCGTACAGGTTTATAAGTTGAATAAGGATGGAAGCATAGGAGACATGACGTGTATAAAACAGCATTTTGGACAGGGAGTAAATCCCGTTAGGCAAAATCAGGCTCATGCCCATGCCACATGCATGACGCCAGATGAACGCTACTTATGTGCCTGCGATTTAGGAATTGATCAATTGGTAGTTTATGATTTTGATCCGGAAAATGGGAAGTTAAAGCGAAATGAGTCCATGACTGTATCTTTACCTCCAGGTTGCGGGCCTAGGCATATGGTTTTTCACCCAAACGGTAAATATGCATACGTAATAGCCGAGCTTTCTTCGCAGGTAATTGTACTGTCTTACGATGAGAATAGGGGTTTTGATATTGTGCAGGTAATAGATGCATTGGAAGATAAGCAAGTTAGTTCTACTGCTGCAGCAATACGTATCGATAAAAACGGGAAGTATTTGTATAGCTCTAACCGAGGAGAAGATAGTATTTCCCATTTTGAAATTGATCTGCAGACCGGGGAGCTTACACATATCGGTAATATACCAACTTATGGAAAAACCCCAAGGGATTTTATAATAGAAGAAAGCGGCCGTTATCTGGTCTGTGCAAATCAGGATTCCAATAATGTAATAATTTATGATATTAATCCAGAAGATGGAAATTTACTATTGAAAAAGGAGATAAAAAATATTTCTCTACCAGTGTGCGTAGTAGATTTTGAACTTAAATGATTTATAAAGGGTATTGTAATCGAGGAATTGCCGGGCAGAGTGTCTGCATGAAACAGTCCCACTCTTAGCTTTTTTAATGTCTCGACAGAGTTAAAATGCCTGATTTAATCGTATTTTTATTAATGTTTTCTAGGCTGTTAGTAGTATAAATATGCTTTCCGGGTATCTAGTGAGGACCAAAGAGATATAGGGAAGTGGGAGGTATTTTGTATGTCAAAGGTAGCTCTTGTAACCGGTTCCGGAAGAGGAATTGGACGTGGTATAGCTCTTGAATTTGGGAAACGCGGTTATGATGTGGTTATACATCACCGCAGGGAGCCCGAAGGAGCTGCTCAAGTGGCAGAGGCGATTAGAAAACTTGGTAGGAGGGCAGAGATTTTAGTAGGAGATTTGAGCGATGTGGAGATTCCTGCCAGAATTGTCGAAGAAGCGTGGCAGCTGATGGGCAAAATAGATGTATTAGTTAACAACGCAGGAATTGTTCCTATGAAGCCTTTTATTGAAATGGATCTTGAAAGCTTGGAACAGTGCTATAAGGTAGACTTCAGGGCACCTTATCTTTGTGCTCAACGGGCTGCTCAATTAATGATAAAAGAAGGTATTAAGGGGTCTATCATTAATATCACTTCGGTACATCAGGAGAGAACTAACGATAGGGATACCATCTATGGTTCTATGAAAGCTGCTCTTGCAAGGGCAACCGAAGCAATGGCCTTAGAATTGGCGCCTTATGGGATACGGGTAAATGCAGTTGCGCCCGGGCTAACACTACTTGAAGAACCAAAAGGGGAGAGAAAAGCCTTTATAGAGCTAATACAGAAATCTATCCCTCTGAGAAGGCCGGGCCACATAGAAGATGTGGCTAGGGCAGTGGTGTGGTTAGCATCAGAAGAGGCTGATTATGTAACTGGTATAACCCTAAGGGTAGATGGGGGATTAAATCTACCAATGATGCAAGCGTTGCTGGAAGGTCGGCAGACATACATATAATGTTTTTTATGATTCAAATGTCGGCTATTTGTAAATTGAAAGGATGATCAATATGGGAAATCTGAAGATTCGGGATGTGAGAACTATACTTACAGCTCCAGAGGGGATAGCTTTAGTAGTAGTTAAAGTTGAAACTACTGAGCCAGGGCTATATGGTCTAGGTTGTGCTACTTTTACACAGCGTCCACTAGCTGTACGTTCGGCTATAGATGATTACTTGAAACCGTTTTTAATAGGAAAAGATCCATGCCGTATTGAAGATATATGGCAAACATCAATGGTCAGTGCCTATTGGCGGAACGGTCCTGTACTCAATAATGCTTTGTCAGGAGTAGATATGGCCTTATGGGATATTAAGGGCAAATTGGCAGGCATGCCAGTGTATGATCTATTAGGAGGAAAGTGTCGAGAAGGAGCAGCGGTTTATCGCCATGCCGATGGAAGGGATGAAAAAGAAGTAGAAGATAATGTGCGTAAGTGGATGGAACAAGGATATCGATACATAAGATGTCAGATGGGAGGTTATGGAGGTAGAGGCCACACTATTCATAAGACTAGAAATGCGCCGCCGGGAGCTTATTACGACCCAGATGCATATGCTAGCAGCGTTGTGAAACTTTTTGAACATCTTAGAAAGGAGTTGGGATTTGAAATACAGCTTCTCCATGATGTTCATGAGCGCCTGGTGCCCATTGAGGCAGTTCGCCTGGCTAAACAACTGGAGCCTTATAATCTTTTCTTTCTAGAGGACGCACTTCCTCCTGAACAGATTGAATGGTTTAAAATGATTCGGCAGCAAACTACTACTCCAATAGCCATGGGCGAGTTGTTCAACAATCCCCATGAATGGATTCCCCTGATTGTCAACAGATTGATCGATTTTATCAGAGTTCACATTAGTCAGATAGGTGGTATTACACCGGCGAAAAAATTAGCTGTACTGTGCGAAGCTTTTGGTATACGCACTGCTTGGCATGGACCTGGGGATGTATCGCCAGTAGGTCATGCAGCTAATATACATTTAGATGTGAGTTGCCCCAACTTTGGAGTTCAGGAGTGGAGCGGGATAAGCGATAAGTTGCGGGAAGTTTTCCCTGGTGCCCCTGAAGTTGAAAATGGATATGCTTATCCTAACGATAAACCAGGTCTAGGAATTGATATCGATGAAAAAAAAGCAGCAAAGTATCCAATATCCAATGAGCTTCCCCAATGGACACTGGCCCGTTTCCCGGATGGCACAGCGGTAAAACCTTGATGAAAAATAGGCTCTTTGTCAGTAGTTGGAGTGGAATTTTTTGCAATTCCACTCCGTTATTATTTAAAGGCCTATTTTGTTTTGTATAGAGATTTAGATTAATAAAATTATACGCGTTACGAAACCTGTGAAAGTTTTTGAGTCCAAAAGATATCCTTTATTTTAGCAGATTTATTTCACAAGCGTATTTTTTATGGAAAAAATAAAAGTTAGGGTACATAATATTTCTGACCTCCAATATTTATTATAGAACCTTTTTATTTAAGGCAATAATTTTTCCATTATGATATAATAGGAGCGATGGACGCTGAAGTGATTCGTTTGTTGGGATTTTTATGCCGCTTAAAAATGTTAAAGTAGGAATTTGCGAAACATGCCAATAATAAAATGCAATAGCGCTAATTTGTAATGATGTCCGAAGCATTTTAAAACGCTGTTTATAAGGAGGGCAACAACGAATGGCCAAAGCTTATATATTGAAGAACAAGGAGAAGCGGACGCTGTATGGCCATCCATGGATATTTAAAAGCGACATAGAGCGAATTGAAGGGGAGTGCGAGCCTGGAGACGTTGTGGACGTGTGTTCATATAAAGGAAAGTTTTTGGGAAGGGGCTACTACAACCCCCGGTCCCAAATTGCCATACGGCTGCTCACTCGAAAACAGGAGGATATAGATGCCGACTTTTTCTACAGGCGGATACGCGATGCCTGGGAATATAGGAAGCAGTTTGCGGATTTAAACAGCTGCAGGGTGGTTTTCGCCGAGTCAGATTTCTTGCCTGCCCTTATAGTGGACAAGTTTTCAAATTACCTTGTAATGCAGACCTTGGCGCTGGGCATTGACAGGTATAAATACCTATTGGCGGATATACTGGACGATGTCATAAAGCCCGAAGGGATCTACGAGAGAAACGACGCGCCTGTCAGGGAGCTTGAGGGCCTCGACCAGAGAAAAGGATACATTAAAGGGGAGTTTGATACAGGAGTCGTGATGGTGGAGAATGGTATAAAATTCCTTGTAGATATTGCAAACGGCCAGAAGACGGGTTATTTTCTTGACCAGAAGGAAAACCGGGCGGCCATACAGCCCTTTGTGAAGGGGGCCAGGGTACTGGATTGCTTTACCCATACAGGGGCCTTTGCTTTACATGCGGCCCATTACGGTGCAGCCAGCGTCCTAGGCATCGACATTTCGGAGCATGCCGTAGAGGTGGCAAAGAGGAATGCTGCTTTAAACGGATATGAAGGCACATGCCAATTTGAGGTAGGTAACGCCTTCGACGTCTTGAGAAAGTACGACAGGGAAAAGAACATCTTCGATGTGGTCATACTGGATCCACCGGCCTTTACAAAGTCACGCGATACCGTCCAAAGTGCCATAAGGGGATACAAGGAGATAAACTTGAGGGCTATGAAGATAATA
>JAMNZI010000123.1 GCA_023622385.1 Bacillota bacterium
GTAAGTTCTTTTTTTGAAGGGGGCCAGTGAATGAGAAAGAAAAGCGGTTTAAAGTTATCTCTGGTAATTGTTTGCATCATTATAGCCTGTTATATTGCATTAAACGGCCTTGAGATAGGGGTATACAGGATTGTCCCGCTTGGAGAGGGGGTACAGCAAGGCCTGGATTTAAAGGGCGGGCTTTATGTGGTGTATGAGGCCAATATAGCCCCCGGTGATCCCGATAGTGATAGCAAAATAGAGGGTGCCATACGGGTGATGCGTAACCGCCTTGACAAGTCAAATCAGCATGAGGCCACCATTGCGCGTCAAGGCACTAACCGCATAGTGGTGGAGATACCTGGCGTGGATAATCCTAAGGAACTGGCTGATATACTGATGGAGCCGGCTGTACTGGAATTTATCGGGCCTGAGAATGATGTAATAATCACGGGGAAAGATGTCAAGACCGCAAAGCCAGGGTATATAACAGGTCAAAAGCCGGTCGTGCAGTTTGAGTTGACTTCAGAGGGCGCCAAGAAGTTTGCCGAAGCTACAGAGAAATATCTTAATAAGGTGATAAAGATCGTCCTGGATGGCAACTCCATATCGGAGCCTGTGGTACAAGCGGTGATTTCAGACGGTAAAGGCATAATTGAGGGCATGAGCAGTATAGAAGAAGCACAAAGGCTTGCTACCTTGATCGAAAGCGGTGCCTTGCCCGTTGAGCTTAAGCAGATAGAAGTGAGGACCATTGGTGCAACGTTGGGCGCCAATGCCCTTGAAAGGGGGATATTGGCAGGTATAATAGGTCTTTCCTTGGTGTTCTTGTTTATGCTGGTCTATTACAGGCTACCAGGCTTGGTGGCCGATTTAGCCCTTGTGGTATATGGGCTGTTGATCATGCTGATTACGGTGCTGGCACGCATTACCATTACCCTTCCTGGCATTGCAGGTATAATCCTGTCCATAGGGATGGCGGTGGACGCCAACGTCATAATATTTGAGAGGATTAAAGAGGAAATTAGAGCCGGTAAGACCATGAGGGCAGCTCTTGATTCAGGTTTTTCAAAAGCGTTTAGCGCCATACTGGATTCCAATGTCACAACCCTCATTGCCGGCGTGGTGCTGCTATATTTCGGGACAGGCCCTATTCAGGGTTTTGCCAAGACGTTGATGTTGGGCGTAGTGGTGAGCATGTTTACGGCCATAGTCTTTACAAAGTATGTGCTGCGGCTCATCATAGACCTGAATATACAAAATAAGAAGCTGTATGGCGTATGAGAGGGGAATAACGGAGATGAATATAGACTTTGTTAGAAAGTATAAAATTTTTGTAGCTATTTCGTTGGTCACCATCATAGCTGGATTGCTTGTGACGATCTTTCAGGGTTTAAACCTGGGGATAGACTTCAAGGGTGGCACCACCATTTATATTAACATTGGCAAGACCTATTCGCCTGATGATATCCGCAGTATATTGTCATCTGAGGGTATAACAGATGCCACCGTGATGCAGGTGGGCGACAACAAGCAGGATGCAATCATACGCATGAGGCACATGGAAAATCAGGATGAAATACAGGAGAGGCTGATAGCGCAGCTTAAAGAGAAGTACGGTTTGACCGAGGAGAAGTTCAGCATTGATACGGTGGGGCCTACCATAGGAAAGGACCTTACGCGCAATGCCATAATGGCTACGGTCATATCGTGGGTGGGTATACTCATATACGTAGGAATACGCTTTGAGTTCAAATCGGGGGTAGCCGCCATCGTCGCTTTGGTACATGACGTGCTTATCATGGTGTCGGTTGCTGCTTTGTTGAGGACGCAGATAAACAGCACATTTGTGGCTGCCGTGTTGACCATAATAGGTTATTCCATCAATGACACCATAGTGATTTTTGACAGGGTACGGGAAAACCAGAAGAAGTTTGGCAGCAAGCTGTCCAGAGCTGAGATAGTCAACAGGAGCATCAACGAATCCCTTACCCGTACCATTAATACTTTCCTCACTACCTTCTTTACGGTAACGACTTTGTATGTCTTTGGCGTTGAGTCCATCAAGGAATTTTCGCTTCCCATTTTGGTGGGCCTTATAGCGGGAACCTATTCTACCATATTCATTGCGGGACCTTTGTGGGTTGAGTGGAATGAAAGTGCCGATCGGCGCAAGCTTGCTGCTGCAAAGTGATTGCAATCAGGTCTTCGTGTTTTGTGCTGCCTCATATAGGAGGCGGGGAAAGGTATCATCGATGTTAATGCTAAGTGTAATATCGTCAATGAGCTTCCTTCGGGAAGCTCTTGTTGTTATTTTTACGGTTGATTTCTTTGTTGGCTAGAAAGGGATACTCCCTTATTTTTTACCGGGAGGAGCTGAAATGCCATGCCGCTTTATCTTCCGCTGGTAGACGAGACGCCGGAATGGCAACGAAGTATAGACATAATCCAGGATGGCTTAGGAGTCTCAAGGGTATTAGCAAGGTTGCTGGTAAACAGGGGCATTACCGATTTACAGCAGGCTGCCTCGTTTATCAACCCCACTCTGGATGGGCTGCATGACCCTTTTTTGCTTCCCGATATGGCAACGGCTGTGGAGCGAATACGAGAGGCTATCAGCAACGGACAACGCATTGCCATATACGGGGATTATGATGTGGATGGGATTACCGCGGCATCTGCCCTGTATTTGTTTTTAAAGAGCAAAGGCGCCGATGTAGAAGTATACATTCCCCATCGCTATTTAGAAGGATACGGCATGAATTGCCAGGCTATCGAGCAGCTTCATGCCCGTGGGACCGAGCTCATCATAACGGTGGATTGCGGCATAACTGCAGTTGATGAGGTTGATCTGGCTAGGCAGCTGGGCATGGACGTCATAGTGACCGATCATCACCAGTGCTCAGGCGATCTTCCCCGTGCCTGTGCTGTCATTAACCCTTCCCGCAGCGGACACTCCTATCCCTTTTGTAGCCTGGCAGGGGTGGGCGTGGCTGCCAAATTGATTCAAGCTATAGATGGAACTGAAGCGCTTAAGGAGTATTTGGATCTGATCGCTTTAGGAACGGTGGCCGACGTGGTGCCCTTGTTGGATGAAAATCGAATACTGGTGGCTAAGGGGTTAGAGCGCATAAATGCTTCTCCTCGCCTGGGGGTTGAGGCTTTGATCAAAGCCGCTGGACTAACCAAGGGCAGCATCGATTCATACAGGATAGCTTTTATGCTGGCACCCAGGCTCAACGCTGCCGGAAGGATGTCAACGGCTTATCTGGGCTTTTCGCTGCTCACGACTGAGGATGAAACGGAGGCTATGCGCGTTGCTCAGCAATTGAATGAAGAGAACAATAGGCGCCAACAGATTGAAAACGCCTTGCTGGAGGAGTGCATAGACAGGGTTATTAACCATGCCGATCTCAGCGCCGAATGGGTAATCGTGTTGGAAGGGGAGGAGGACAAAGGCTGGCACCCCGGCGTTATAGGCATTGCGGCTTCCAAAATCAGCGAGCGGTTTTATCGGCCCTGCATATTGATTTCGCTACAGGGAGATACCGGCGTGGGATCCGCGCGGAGCATTGAAGGCTTTAATATATATAATGCCTTAAAGCAGGTGGATGACCTCTTTGTTCGGTTTGGAGGCCATGAGATGGCTGCGGGTTTTAGCATTCCCAGAGAAGCCATCCCGGAGTTAAAGCAGCGCCTTTTAAGCTATGTGCACCGCAGCATGGACGAATCGCTGCTCATTCCCCGCAATTATCATGATGGGCTGCTGATGCCTCAGGATATTACGCTATCGCTGGTGCAGGAGCTAAAGCAGCTAGAGCCTTTTGGCATGGGAAATCCCCCACCCAGATTTCTGTTTTGTAATGCTGAAGTGCAGAATTGTTGGACGGTGGGAGAAGACGGCAGGCATCTTAAAATGTCGGTTTCCACGGGGCAGCGGCTGTGGGATGCCATCGGTTTTGGGTTGGGCGATAAAAAGGATTATCTGCTGGGTGGAGGTAAAAAGGTGGACATCATTGCTGCCGTTGAGGAAAACGAGTGGGGCGGCGTGAAAAAGGTTCAGTTCAATGTAAAATCCATGCAGGCCGTTTTAAATGATTGCGATGACGTTGAGGCTTTTCTGGAGCCTTTTTACTTTAAATTTTTTGATGCTTTTTTGCAAGAAATTATGTATAATAATGATTGCATAAATAGCAAGCGATTGAACAAAGCGGAGTGGCCGGCGTTCCAGCAGATGGATTGTAAGGAGGCCATAGGCTGCTTTAAGGCATCCAAAGTGGGCAACTTGATTTTAGCAAGCACCCTGGAAGGTGCAAGGTGGGCATTGAACCTGGTGGTTGAAGAGAAGATGCCCCATGTGGCGTTTGCATATGGATACTTCCACGAGATGTGGGAAACGGGGATGAACGGCATCATCATTGCTCCAGTGCTTGACAGGGTCCTCTTCAGGCACTACAGGAGGATCTTTTTGCTTGAAGGGGAGCTTCCTCTGTGCCCGCGGTTGCACCTTGTTGAGGGTTTAAGGGAAAGGGTGCAGATCGTAAAGGGCTGGAATAGCCGTGGGCTGCTGCTCAGAGATGTGATCAAGCGGCTGGATGTGGAGAGAGCGCACTTTGTAGCGCTGTACAAATGGTTGCGTTTTAGGCGTCCGGGCCAGAACATATGGCCAGGGTTGTCCAGGATGGTGTGGCAGTTCAATGAGACAACGGGGCAGGATGTAAACGAGTTTCAGCTTCGTTTGATGTTGGGCGTGTTTAAGGAGCTGGATTTTGTAAGGATAGATAGCCAGCAGGCCTGTATCAAGGTGGAGTGCGTACAAAATCCACGCAGCCGCGAACTTACCGAGAGCCTGCTTTATCAAAAATACAGGGCATGGATTGAGGGGCTGCAATCCCACTGCGAAAAGGAGGAGTAAGAATGGACTTGAAGTCAAAGATCAGGGTGGTGCTGGATTTTCCCAAGCCGGGCATAAGCTTTAAAGACATAACCACTTTACTCAAGGATCGCGAAGCCTACGTCTATACGATAGATTCGCTGGTGGCTTTCTGTAAGGACAAGGGGGCTGAACTTATAGTGGGACCCGAGGCCAGGGGGTTTGTGCTGGGAGCGCCGGTGGCGTATGCCCTGAAGGTGGGGTTTGTACCGGTGCGTAAGCCGGGCAAGTTGCCGGCCGAGACTGTCAGATACGAGTACGGCTTGGAGTACGGTTCGGATGTGCTGGAGGTACACAAGGACGCCATTCAGCCTGGGCAGAAAGTGGTAGTGGTAGACGACCTGTTGGCCACGGGTGGCACTGCTTTGGCGGTTGTCAAGCTTGTGGAGAAGCTGGGCGGTATAGTGACGGGTGTGGCGTTTGTCATAGAGCTATCGTATTTGAATGGTAGAAAGACGCTGGAAGGATATGATGTGTACTCTGTGATTACCTACGACGATTAAGCATGAGGCTGGAGAAATAAAGGATGGTTGGTGCTTGCTGTACCAGCCATTCTTTGTATTTGCCTGAACGGGCACTTCCGTTATAGAAAGAAAGGGGATGGTATAATGGATGGCAATGGGGTACAAGCAAAAGTGGTAGAGCTAGAGTCCAAAGCAGAGCAGCTTTACGGTCAAGAAGGGATGGAGAAGATCCGCAAGGCCTATGCTTATGCCGCTAAAGCCCATGAAGGACAAAAGCGGTCATCGGGCGAGCCATTTATTATCCATCCCGTGGAAGTGGCCCTTATATTGATGGAGCTTGGTTTGGATGTCGATACGGTTGTGGCCGGTATACTGCACGATGTCATAGAGGATACAGGCGTGACGGTACAGCAGCTTGAAGAGGAGTTTGGAGCTGATATAGCAAAGCTGGTGGACGGGGTTACAAAGCTTAGCCGCATAGAATACAAGAGCAAAGAGGAGCAGCAGCTTGAAAGCCTGCGAAAGATGTTTGTGGCCATGGCAAAGGACATAAGGGTTATAATCATCAAGCTTGCTGACCGGCTGCACAACTTGAGGACCCTTGAATACGTCGATGAGGAGAAGCAGCGGGAAAAAGCCTATGAGACCCTCGAGATCTACGCTCCCCTTGCCCACAGGCTGGGGATCTTCAGGATAAAATGGGAGCTGGAGGATATATCGCTGCGCTACATCGATCCCAGGGGATATTATGACCTGGTGGAAAAGGTTGCCGCCAAGAGAAGGGAGAGGGAGGCGTACATCCGGGACGTGATACAAACCCTCAAGAAAAAGCTCAACGAGATGAACATTGAGGCCGAGATAGAGGGGCGCCCCAAAAATTTTTACAGCATTTACCGCAAGATGTACATGCAGCACAAGAGTTTTGAGGAGATCTATGATCTGCTGGCCATTCGAGTTATAGTAAATTCGGTGAGGGATTGCTATGCGGTCTTGGGCATAGTTCATACCCTTTGGAAGCCTATTCCAGGTCGATTTAAGGATTATATAGCTGTTCCTAAGCCCAATATGTATCAATCGCTCCATACCACCGTCATCGACTCCAGGGGCGAGCTGTTTGAGATACAGATAAGGACCTGGGATATGCATCGTACTGCCGAATACGGGATTGCAGCCCACTGGAAATACAAAGAGGGGCGCAAGGTTTCAACCGACCTGGACGAAAAGCTTGCATGGATACGCCAGCTTTTGGAATGGCAAAATGAACTTAAGGATTTCAGAGAATTTGTGGAGACCCTCAAGATAGATCTGTTTAGCGATGAGGTGTTTGTCTTCACGCCTAAGGGTGATGTCATTGATCTGCCCAAGGGAGCAGGGCCACTGGATTTTGCCTATGCCATTCACACCGAGATAGGCAACAAGTGCGTGGGTGCCAAGGTAAATGGCAAGCTGGTTCCTTTGGATTATCAGCTTCAAACCGGCGATATAGTGGAGATCATTACCTCTCCCAGCAGCCGCGGGCCCAGCCGTGATTGGCTCAAGATAGTCAAGACCACTCAGGCCAAAAACAAGATCAAGCAGTGGTTTAAAAAGGAACGGCGTGAGGAAAACATAATAAAGGGCAAGGAGATGCTGGAGAAAGAGGCAAAGCGCCAAGGGTACATCTTGTCGCAGCTTCTTAAAAATGAATGGATTGAGCCCATACTTAAGAAATACGGGTTTCATTCGCTTGACGATATATATGCGGCGGTGGGTTATGGGGGCCTTACCACCAGCCAGGTGCTGGTAAGGCTCATTAACGAGTATAAGAGGTATCAAAAGGTAGCTGCTTCCGAGCCAGAGGGAGAGGCAGCTGCAAAGCAGATGAAGGCAGAAGGGCCCAAGAGGCGCGCCGACAATGGTATACATGTGAAGGGTGTAGATAATATATTGGTGAGGATTGCCAGATGTTGTAATCCCGTGCCGGGCGATAAAATCATAGGATTTATCACGAGGGGTAGGGGCGTATCGGTGCACAGGGCTGATTGCGTCAATGTGGTCAATATTATTCCCGAAGAAAGGCATCGCCTGGTGGATGTGGAGTGGAGCGGAGAAGATAAAGCCTCTTACAACGCTGAAATACAGATAATAGCGCGGGATAGGCATTCCCTGCTGGCCGATATTACCAGCACCCTAGCCAACATGGATATAGCCTTAACGGCTGTCAATGCCAGGACTAACAGGGTTCGTCAGGCCTTCATAAATTTGAGCCTGGAGATAAAGAACACCCAGCAGCTTGAGAAAGTGATGAGGCAGCTTAAAAAGGTGCCCGATATACTGGATGTGCACAGGGTGAACGCTTGAGGGAAGGATTGATATCGCAACTTTGAGAGCTTGAATTCCTAATTGAAATTTGAGGCA
>JAMNZI010000120.1 GCA_023622385.1 Bacillota bacterium
GATTGCCATATCCTTTGACGCGGCATGGGGAGCCGAATACACAGATGAGATTCTGGATATATTGAAGAAAAGGAACATCAAGGCTACGTTTTTCTTGGTGGGGTTCTGGGTTGACAAGTATCCGGAGAAGGTGAAGAGAATTGCTTCGGAAGGCCATGAAATAGGCAACCATTCTACCACCCATCCGCACATGTCACAGCTGAGCAGCCAGCAGATCAGGATGGAGATTGAGACCACGCAGAAGAAGATAGAAGCTCTTGCCGGTGACAGGGCTGTTAAGCTGTTCAGGCCACCCTTTGGCGACTACAACGACAGGCTTATACTCACTTGCAGGGAAATGGGTTTCTACCCGATTCAATGGGATGTGGATTCTCTTGACTGGAAGGAATATGGCGTTGAGCACATGTTCAATCAGGTAACCAAGAAGGTGCGCAACGGCTCCATTGTGCTGTTTCACAACAATGCCAAATACATCGTACAGGCGCTTCCTATAATTTTGGATCACCTTCTCAAAGAAGGCTATACCATCGTTCCGGTATCGGAGCTCATATACAAGGACAATTACTATATAGATCATACGGGCCGCCAGAGGAAAATAGGAACATGATGGGCGAATAAAATGTCCATCATCTGAATAGCTATAATTTAGACAATGTTGATGTGCTGTTACCGGGTTGAAGTGCAAAACGTTATAGATGAAATGTTTTTAGGAAGGGAGAGGGATAAAATGGTGGAACACACTTCAGAGAACAACCAGGTTTTGGTGGCCGGCAAAGTTGATTCCCAGCCTACCTTTGCCCATGAGATATACGGCGAAGGTTTCTATAGCTTCACCCTGGCGGTGCCTAGGCTAAGCGGATACATCGACCTTTTGCCTGTCACGCTTTCCGAAAGGCTGATCGACATAGGCAAACTTTCTGTGGATACTCAAGTCGTTATAAAAGGCCAGTTTCGATCATATAACAAGTTCATTGATGGGAAAAACAGGTTGATACTTACGGTATTCGCAAAGGATATAGCCTTGAAAGGGGAAGATGAAGAGATAAAAAATCCAAATCAGATTTATCTTGACGGATATATATGTAAGCAGCCGGTATACAGAACCACGCCGCTTAACCGAGAGATAGCCGATGTTCTGCTGGCTGTCAACAGGCCATACAATAAATCCGATTATATACCTATTATAATGTGGGGGAGGAATGCGCGGTTTGCACAGAACCTGGCAGTGGGCCAGCGCATTAAGATATGGGGCAGGATCCAGAGCCGGCCTTACCAGAAAAAGCTGCCTAACGGTGAAGTACATGACAGGATAGCCTATGAGGTGTCGGTTTCAAAACTACAACTGGTAAACGGGTGAAATAAAGTGTCTTCGGACACTTTATTTCTTTTCTGAGCTTACATATTGTGCTAAAATAAAAAAGAAGAACCCCTCATGTGGGTTCTTGTGAGGTATTGTTTGTAGGAGCGGGTATGAGCAATCGTTGGCCGGGATATATGAGATCAGGACGAGGAATGTTGTTGAGGCGGATCAAGACATCCAGTGGCACGTTAAACTTTTCTGCGATGCTGTAGAGGGTATCTCCGGGTTGCACGATGTATATCCTACCGCCCGGTGGTGGCATGGGGGGTTCTGCACCCGGTATAAATATCCTTTGACCGGGGTAAATGATGTACGGAGGAGGAATTTGGTTGACCCTTATGAGCTCGGTCAGCGATATGTTGTATCTCTGCGCAATCCTGTACAGCGTGTCACCGGGCTGCACGATGTAGTAGAATCCTTTTTCGGGTGGCATAGGCCCTTCGGGGATTTCAAGCAGCTGCCCTGGATAGATCAGGTTGGGATTTGCGATTTCGTTTACGGCAAGGATGGCTTCTACCGTAGTGTTGAATTTCCGTGCGATCTTGTAGAGGGTATCGCCTGGCTGGACGATGTATGTCATCAGCTTTCCCTCCTTTAGGCGCTGTATTATTATATGTATATGCAAAATGAGATGAATATGTTACTGTTTTTTTGTGCAATGATGGTTGTTTGAGAATATAACGGTTAAAAGAAATTACAAAGCTGCTATATATGAGGCTGTTCCAAATACCGCCTGTTGGGGATGGGCAGCCTTAAATGGCGGACTACAAATACCCCAACCTTCTAAATTGGTGTGGCTGTTGCACCGTTTAGATGAAGGGGCCAGGGAGATGGAATACCGTTCTAAAATCAAGGATGAGCTGGTTGACCAGCTGTTTAAGGCTATACTAAGCCTTGAAACCATAGAGGAATGCTATCGCTTTTTTGAGGACCTGTGTACCATAAGCGAGATTAAATCCCTGGCACAGAGGTTGGAGGTGGCCAGGATGCTCAAAGAGAAGAAGACTTACAGCGAGATAGCTGAAAAGACTGGGGCCAGCACCGCTACAATAAGCAGGGTAAACAGGTTCTTGCTTTACGGTTCCGATGGGTATAATATCGTGCTGGACAGGATATCCAAAAAGCAATCGACATAAAAAGCGGGTGAAAGTTTTATGCCAGAGGATATGAAAAGCAAATTTCGTGCGCTGAGGGATAGGATAATCGAATTGCAGTACCAGCATTTGAACGAGATGCAGAGAAAGGCGGTGCTGACCACACAGGGGCCTCTGCTGGTGCTGGCAGGTGCCGGATCGGGCAAAACGACGGTGTTGGTAAATAGAATTGCGCATCTTTTAAAGTTTGGGTGTGCTTATGGTAGCGATTACGTGCCGAAAGACTTGACGCCCCAGGACGTCGTTTGTATGGAGGAATATATAGGCCGGTGCCAGGACAGCGGCGTTGTAATCCCATTGCCCGAACGTCTCTTGGCGTTGTTGCGTTACCGGGTTGCTTTTCCGGGCAGCATACTGGCCATTACCTTTACCAATAAAGCGGCAAAGGAAATGAAAGAAAGGATAGTTCAGCTGGTGGGAGAGGCGGCCTACGACATATGGGTCAGCACATTTCATTCCGCCTGCGTGAGAATACTCAGGCGGGAAATCGAGAAGATAGGGTATTCCCGAAATTTTGTCATATACGATGATTCTGATCAGCTGACGGTGATCAAGGATTGCATCAAGGAACTCAATCTCAACGAGAAATACTATGACCCCAAAGAGATTAGAAATTTGATAAGCCGCCTCAAGGACCAGATAGAGGGGCCAAGAGAATATATGCAAGCAGTAAGGGGGCAGTTCAGGGAGGAGAAGATAGGGCGCATATATCAGCTTTACGAGACCAAGCTTAAAAAGAACAACGCCCTGGATTTTGGCGATCTCATAAACAAGACGGTGGAGCTGTTTCGCTTAAGGCCGGATGTACTGGATTACTACCAAAAGAAATTTCAGTACATATTGGTTGATGAGTATCAGGACACCAATATGGCCCAGTACATGCTCATAAAGATGCTTTCGGAGTTTCATGGCAATGTCTGTGCCGTGGGAGATGATGATCAGGCCATCTACGGATGGCGAGGTGCCGACATAAGAAATATATTGGAATTCGAGAAAGATTTCCCTAACGCTACCGTCATCAAGCTGGAGGAAAATTATCGCTCGTCACAGATCATACTGGATGCGGCCAACAGCGTCATTCAACATAATAGAGGACGGAAGCCCAAGAAGCTGTGGACCCAACGCAAGCATGGCGACAAGGTGAGAATATATCAGGCGTTTGATGAACACGACGAGGCCGATTTCATATGCCGTCACATCAAGGATTTGATGCAGCAAGAGGGGCGCAAAGCAGGAGAGTTTGCGGTGCTGTATCGCGTGAACGCGCAGTCCCGCGTGCTGGAAGAGGCCATGATAAAATACGGCATTCCATATCGGGTATACAAGGGGTTGCGTTTTTATGACCGCAAAGAGATTAAGGACGTGATTGCTTACCTGCGCGTCATTGTAAATCCGGCCGATGACGTGAGCTTGAAACGTATAATAAACGTTCCCAAAAGAGGTATAGGGCCTGCGACGATAGAAACCCTTGAGAGGGCAGCGATAGAGATGGAGGACAGCATGTTTGGCGTTGCCATAGATCTGGATAAGAACGGGGTGCTCTCGGGCAGGGCTGCCGCCAGCGTCAAATCGTTTGTCGACCTTATAATGCGGCTTATAGCCTTGAAGGATACCATGGGGATAGTCGATTTTGTCCATACGGTGCTGGAAGAGACGGGGTACCGTAGCGAGCTGGAAAGGGAAGGCACGCTGGATGCCCTGGGCCGTTTGGAGAATATAAAGGAATTTATTTCGGCCGTTGCTGAATTTGAGGAAGCCAACGAGGGAGCAAACCTGGTGGACTTTCTGGAGAACATCGCGCTGGTGTCCGACGTTGACGAGGTGGGAGAGGACCAGGCGGCTGTGGTGCTCATGACGCTGCACAGCGCCAAGGGGTTGGAGTTTCCGGTGGTATTTATGGCCGGGCTGGAAGAAGGGTTGTTTCCGTTGTCAAGAACGGTAGATAACCCTGATGAGCTGGAAGAGGAACGCAGGCTGTGTTATGTGGGCCTTACCCGGGCTAAGCAGCGACTTTATCTATCCTATGCCCGAAACAGGACCCTTTACGGCAGCTCCATGCTTAGCATGCCCTCCCGGTTTATAAAGGAAATTCCCGAAGAGCTGGTGGAGCCGGTCGCCAAAGGGTATGCATTGGGGTTTGGCGATTTTGGCGTCAAAAGGGGTACAAGCGTTGACCCGTTTGCCGGCTTTAACCCCACGCCTGGGAAGGTGGCAAATGATAAAGCCGGTGCATCTCCCAGGTTTGCGCTGGGGGACAAGGTTCTTCACCAGCGATTTGGCGTGGGGACTGTAGTTGCCATGGATGGTGAAGGGGCTGACCTACGAATTCAGATCGCTTTTGAGCAGGGTGGCATTAAGAAATTTATGGCTAATCTCGCTCCACTTAAAAAGCTTTGATGGTAAGGCGAACTAATTCTAGCTTTAAGATGGTGTGGTGGTATGTATGGATATCAATCAAGCAAGGGAAGAGATTGAAAAGCTTAAGGAAGAGATAAGGAGGCACGACTATTACTATTATGTCCTGGATCAGCCGGTTATATCGGACGATGAGTATGATGCCTTGATGAGGCGCCTTATATGGCTGGAACAGATTTTCCCCGAGCTTGTGACTCCAGACTCGCCAACTCAAAGGGTGGGTGGACAACCCCTGAAGGCGTTTGGCACGGTGCAGCACAGGGTGCCCATGCTCAGCCTGGCCAATGCCTTCAGCGAAGGGGAGCTTAAAGACTTTGATCGCCGTGTGAGAAATGCCGTAGGTGACGATGTTGAGTATGTGGTCGAATACAAGATAGACGGGCTGTCGGTTGCCCTATGGTATGAAAACGGCGTGTTTGTGCGTGGCGCTACACGAGGGGATGGATATACCGGCGAGGATGTAACAGAAAACTTAAAGACCATAAGGAGCGTGCCGCTTAAACTTAACAAGCCCTTTACCCTTGAGGTGAGGGGTGAGGTCTTTATGTCCAAAAAGGATTTTGAGGCCTTAAATGAGCAGCGGCGCCAGCAGGGACAGCCTTTATTTGCTAATCCCAGGAATGCCGCAGCAGGGTCTTTAAGGCAACTTGATCCCAGGGTGACGGCTTCCAGGCCTTTGGATATCTTTTTATTTAACCTTCAGTATGTACAGGATGGTCAAATGCCGGAAACCCATTGCGATGCCCTTGAGCTGATGCGCGAGATAGGGTTTAAGACTTCTCCTATTTTATGCCGTTCGCGACATATAGATGAGATCATCCAAGTATGCCTCGAATGGCATGAAAAGAGGCATTCGCTGTGGTTTGATATCGACGGTCTGGTGATAAAGGTTAACAATCTGAGGCAGAGGGATATGCTGGGAGCCACTACCAAAAACCCCAGATGGGCTATTGCTTATAAGTTCCCTGCCGAACAAAAGGAGACGGTGATACGCGATATAATTGTGCAGGTGGGAAGAACGGGCATTTTGACCCCTACTGCGGTGTTTGATCCGGTGCCGGTGGGAGGATCTATAGTCTCGCGAGCTACCCTTCACAACGAAGATTACATAAAGGAAAAGGATATACGTATCGGGGACACCGTGGTTATTCGAAAGGCTGGGGATGTGATACCTGAGGTGGTTGAGGTAAGGAAGGAAAAGAGGACGGGGAATGAGAAGATTTTCGTAATGCCCAAGAGCTGTCCGGTGTGCGGTGCCGATGTCATACGCCTTGAGGGCGAAGCAGCTACCAGGTGTACCGGGAATGCATGCCCGGCCCAGATTAAGCGCCTTGTGATACATTTTGCTTCTAGAGATGCCATGGATATACAGGGCATGGGCCCGGCTGTAGTAAATCAACTGCTTGATAGAGGGATTATCAAGGACGTGGCCGACTTGTACTATTTAAAGTATGAAGATTTAATAGGAATAGACAGGATGGGCGATAAATCTGTCAGGAACCTTTTAGGTGCCATTGAACAGAGCAAAGGTAGGGGACTTGCACGGCTGCTGTTTGGCTTGGGTATCCCGCTGGTGGGCGCAAGAGCGGCTCAGCTGATAGCGCAGCACTTTGGCCACATCGATAGGATAATGAGGGCAAAGAAAGAGGACTTCCTGGAGATTGAGGAGATAGGAAACAAGATCGCTGAAAGCATAGTGGCTTTCTTCAAGGAGGAACAAAACGCCAGGATTGTAGACAAGCTTAAGGCAGCTGGAGTATTGGTGGAGCAACCGAGGGTGTCGCTTCATGATGAGTCGTTAAAGGGGTTGACTTTTGTTTTAACCGGTACTTTGAGCAACTATACCCGCGATGAGGCCACGCGCCTTATTGAAGAGAGGGGCGGAAAGGTCTCAAGCAGCGTGAGTAGGAAGACCAATTACGTGGTAGTAGGGGAAAACCCCGGCAGCAAGCTGGAAAAGGCGCGGGCTCTGGGCATTGCTATACTCAATGAAGAGGAGTTCGAACGACTGCTGAACATAAAATAGCTGTAGGGTATAAGTTTTTTAGCAATGAGAAGGGGGCTCAGGGACCGGAGCATCCTGGCCCCCTTCTTTACACTATATATGCCCTTGGAACATGAGCTGTAGCTATCCTAGCCTCAATTCCCGGTTTTTGTGACGCATTGTCATTTGGCGTTAATCTTGAGCTAGCAGGACGTTGAAAATATGTGAACTTTCACTTAATAAAGATTTTTGGTTCAAGGCTTAAGCTCTAAATGAGGTAAAATAACCTTCCATTGGTCTAACTTATCTTTGAATGGCATTCTATTTGCTGAACTCGTAGACGGCAATCTACAAAATGATAAATCTTCTTTAAGATTCATCTTCCCCATCACCAATTTAATGAATAGCTTCTCCGCTTTACTTCCATTAAAAAATACTGCTTTTATATTGGGATAATTATTGAGAAAAGCTTCAAAATCATTAGAAACAGGGTTAATTATTTTGGAATCGCTGCTTCCTTCTCTATCACAGCTTTTCAATACATCCCAAAGAGCAATGTGGTGGTTTAATAAAAATATCTTTCTATTTTCATAATCTTCTTCAACTTCTTTATTAAAAAGATTGTATATTATACTCCAAAACTGATTTTGCTTATTAGCATAGTACTGCTGTTTTTTAAGAGACATTACACCAGGCATAGTCCCTAGGATCAGTATTTTGCAGTTTTTATCAACTATTGGTTCAAAGGATGTAATCATTTTCTTTCCTCGGTTCTAATATTTGCAGTTTTTATCAACTATTGGTTCAAAGGATGTAATCATTTTCTTTCCTCGGTTCTAATAATATACTTATTCTGCAAGGGCAAGTTGTAAAATTAAAAAACTGGAACTCATGATAGCTTTTCTCTTAAGAAGTATCATGAGCCAAGTATATTGTATCAGGACTCGTAAAAAGGGTAAACACTTAACTTTTGAAAAGCGAGAGGAATTGGAAGCAATAGTGAATAAAAACGGTGAGTTGCCAGGGTGTACGAATAAAATAGGGCCTGTTTACTATTGTTGAACTATTGATTTTTCGACGGGTTTATGTTTTAATATGAGACATCAATAACAAATTTGTCACTTTTTGCTTTAACATCCGCAACAGCAAATTAAAAAGGGGA
>JAMNZI010000011.1 GCA_023622385.1 Bacillota bacterium
CAAAACCAGGAAGAGATACATCCTCTTGTAAATCCAATTTTTTTATTAAATCCTCCAAGGCTGATCTATCCTCACCCTCACCCAAAATCATTAATCGAGCGGCTTGCTCTTTTCGGAGCAGACAAAAAGCATTAATAAGAGTAGCAAAATCCTTTTGTTTGGTCAAACGACCCACGCCCAAAATGATAGGCGGCTCTCCTAGTGCAAACCAAGGATGATCCAACGGTTCCTCCGCTTTTGCAAAAAGGTCAGGGGTAACAACCGGATTATAAATAACATGAATTTTCTCAACAGGAAGTCTAGCACTCTTGATTAAATCATCCGCCACCCCTTTAGATACTGCAATTACAGCATCAGCCCAGGGGTAAAAACAACGTATTAAAAAGGGCATAATTCGTCCACGTGAGTTCTGAGTATTTGCAGAGCTCACAGTTATTACGTTAGCTTCACGCACTACAACTCTGGTCGGAACACCAGCTAAACGTTTGGCCCACAAAGCCACAATATTAGCATGGTTAAGAGTAGATAGCAGAGCTTGCGGTCGCTCTCTGCGGAGGTAGCGCACCAGATGAGGCAAGCTCGCAAGCACTCGGGAGGAATGCAAATCAATCACCCGCACTCCTGCAGGAACCTCCGATAGATATGGACCTTCTGCCTTAGCAAGAACCAAATCTACATCAAGACCTTTTTCAGAAAATCCCCGAGCCAGGTTCACCATCACCCGCTCTGCCCCCCCACCACGAAGAGAAGGAAGAAATAGGGCAACTTTATTCGTTAATATCGACATAAGCTAAACTCCACCATATATTAATATTTATAACTATGAGTTTTATTAATATTCAAAAATACTTTTTTCAAAACCATTATTTAATATATATTGGTTTAATATTTTCTAACCAAGCCTGAAACATCAGAACATCCCAAAGATAATAATGCCATCCATGCAGACCGGAAAGATGCTCTGTCCACATACGTCTAATAATAGCGGGATTAAAAAATCCATCTTTTCCAAGGCGTTTCTCATCAAGTAAACTTTCTGCCCAATCCCTCAGTGGACCGCGCAACCAATTCTCTATGGGGACACCAAACCCTTGTTTTGGTCGATCAACCAATTTGCGTGGGACATAGCGGTACAAAACCTGGCGTAACAGCCACTTGCCTTGTTTATTATGAATTTTCACTGAAGCAGGTAAATGCCAAGCAAATTCTACTAAATTATGATCAAGTAAGGGTATCCTTGTCTCCAAGCTAACGGCCATACTTGCACGGTCAACCTTAACCAAGATGTCGTCTGGCAAATAGGTAAGTTGATCTAACCACATCACACGTTCTGTAAAACTCAATAATTTAGGCCACTCTCCTTCATTCAAAAGTATAGTCTTAGGTTCTGCGGCTCCCAAAACTACTTTTTCTGGTTCTTTCCAATGTGATATCAAGCGATGGTATAAAATCTCAGGCTCAGAAATGTCCATTACCTCCGCCGCCTTATAAATCTTATCAATCAGTCTTAAAAAACTATGTCTGATTAAAGCTTGATCACCATTTAAGACCTTTGAGAATTTCGATAGCCAATTAAGAATAGCACCACTTGCTGCCCGCCGCAAGGCAAACGGTACAGGCTTTAACCAACGCCATAAACGTTTTGTTAATATATAACGGCTATATCCCCCAAACAACTCATCACCGCCATCACCTGACAAAGCAACAGTAACATATTTTTTTGTTAATTGAGATAATAATAAAGTTGGTATTTGAGAGGAATCTGCAAAAGGCTCATCCCAAATTTCAGGAAGACGAGGAACAACATTTAAAGCATCTTTTGGGGTAACGTACAATTCCGTATGGTCAGTACCCAGATGTTGTGCAACTGCTTTTGCGCATTGCGCCTCGTTAAATTCGGTTTCATAAAAGCCAATAGAAAAAGTTCGAACCGGTCGAGAGGATTGTGATTGCATCATAGCTACAATTGTACTAGAATCAACACCACCAGAAAGAAACGCTCCCAAGGGAACATCAGATTCCATCCGGAAAGCAACCGAGCGAAGCAATTGATCCTCCAGCATATCTATTAATTCCGGATTATAGATAAATGATTCTTGTTTACCCTTTTC
Source organism: Bacillota bacterium (assembly GCA_023622385.1). Classification (GTDB taxonomy): domain Bacteria; phylum Bacillota; class Clostridia; order Caldicoprobacterales; family Caldicoprobacteraceae; genus Caldicoprobacter. The sequence continues at coordinate 2,112 of JAMNZI010000011.1, forward strand.
TGCCACCTCTTTCATATCCCAATAGCATCTTTGTTCGCTAACACATTGGCCTTTATCTTTAATTAGAATATAATGACCGGGTAAAAGCTTCCGTATTCCTTTAAATATTGACCATGGCGCAGGTATGTAGCTGTAGCGTAGAAAAAGAGTTATTGCCTCACGATCAATTTCGCCGCACCAAGCTGGATGCGCTCTAAGTGCTTTCAGCTCGGAGCCGAATAAAAAAATACCTTTTGATAAGCCATAATATAATGGTTTTTCTCCCATACGATCCCGTGCCAGCCATAATTGTTGATCCTTTCTATCCCATAGCGCAAAAGCAAACATACCATTCAATTTATTTAATGTTTTCTCTACACCCCAATAAGATAGTGCCGCAAGTAATGTTTCGGTATCGGATTGTCCATACCATTTGGGAGCAGCACCCAGTTTTTCCAGTAATACCCTCAATTCACGATGGTTATATATTTCGCCATTAAAAACAATAACATATCTCCCACATTGCGATATCATAGGTTGATGTCCAGCAGGCGAGATATCTATAATTGAAAGTCTTCTGTGTGCTAAAGCAACACCTATTTCTTCATCAACCCAAATGCCTTCGTCATCCGGCCCGCGGTGACTAATCATCATAGCCATATGCTGCGCTACTTTCGCAGAATAAGGTACATTGCCTATGAAACCAGTAATTCCGCACATCTACGTATACATCCCCCTAATAATTAAAAAAATAATAAAATCTAAAACTATAACCGTTTGTCACGAACATAAACAAGGTAGGCTAATGGCGAAATCATCATTAAAATGGCTTTAGCTGCTAAGTAGTGCAAGTCCTCGAAAGGACTTGAGTTAACAACACTACATCAAAATAGTCATCATTAAAAGGCCATCGCTCATATGGCTGTACGACCACGTCAACCATAGGCCCAGCAATCACGTCCAGCCCAACATACTCTTCGATCGAGCCAAACAGTTTTTGATAGGGCTTTTTGCCGCATCCGACGTCAAGCACCTTCCCTCCAAGTGACGGCAAAATTTTGCGCAGGGATCGATAAAGATAAAAGCCATCTAGCCATTGAAAATGCCATGGCAAAACATCAGGATGTCGTCCACACAACGCCTCGTATATATATCTATACGCCCGTCCCAGTTTCGATTCTCCGCTATGCATTTCTTTGCGTCACCTCATTAAATAGCTCTTCCCACATTGCACCTATACGCTCAATGGAAAAACGGTCTCTTGCTTCCACTGCTCTGGCGGCAAACTCGCTTCGTAATGCTTCATTATCCATCAACCGAGTCATAGCAGAAGAAAGGGCCTCAACATCACCAGGTGACACTAAAAGACCATCAATTTCATGACGGATAATATCGCGAGGACCGGTATCACAGTCAAAGCTCACTGCCGGGCAACCTGATGCTAGAGCTTCTGCCAGGGTGTTAGGAAAGCCTTCAAAGCGTGAACCCATAACATAAATGTCTGCCGCCTTGTACCAATCGCTTATATTTCCAACCAGTCCCGGGAGATAGACGCGCTCATTTAAGCATAAAGTACTAGTTAAATTCTCCAATACTGGCCGCTCTGGCCCTTCACCAAGAATTACCAAATCCCAATCCAAATGGTTGCGTGCAATCCGGGAAAAAGCCTTAATTAAAATATCAAATCCCTTCTGGAATGCCAATCGCCCCACCCCCAAAACCACTTTCCGCTGATTGGGAAGCACTGAATGGGGCTCAAGTATGGGAGGTTGGCTTGGTAAAGGCCACAAAACCGGGTTGGGTATCACCACCACTCGGCGAGCATTGGTATGTTGACGGAGCCAATCGGCACTCTCAGAAGTAAGCGCAACTATTGCGTCGCTCCATCCATAGCTCCAGCGCCGCAAACACTCCCAAGTACGTCCCAGTGGAAATTGAGGCGGGTGGATGCGTTCAGAAGCTACTACCGCAATAGGCAAATTTCTCGCTGCCAAGATGGCCAAAACATTCGCAGTTGTCATTAGGCTTAAAACCACGTCTGGTCGTTCTTGGCACAGAATGGTACGCAATGCCTTTATACGGTTCATGTTCGCCCATAATCCTAACGCAGCATTTTGACTGTCCCGAGCTAAACCAAGAGCAATTCGTTTAACCCGACAATCTAGAAGGTAAAAATCTTCCTCCGCTTCTGCTAATGTAAGAATAGTAACTGTATGTCCCCGCTCGACCCAGTATCTGGAAAGATTTATTGCCACTCTCTCTGCACCACCTCCGGAAAGAGAATGGATAAAAACGACTATCTTCATCCAGTTTCACCAACCCGATGACTAATACAGTATATATACGGCGAAAACGTTGAAGTAGCCGGGAGCTCAAAAAAGTGTGATTTAAAAGCCCATACCACTTTTGAAACCCGATTCAAGAATTTGTAAAACTCATACGTAATTTTGCTAGCTTTCTGAACCGACATAGAAAGCATCGCGAAATTATTTGAGCAAAGATACCCCGCATCGATTACCTTTAAACCTGCCTCTTCATGTCCTTTAAGAAATGAGGAAAGGTCATGTGGATTATGGGCTTCATAAACCTCCTTGCTGAATTTTCTGGTCAAATAGCCTATCACTCCCCTCATATTGGGAATAAGTGTAAACATGGTCCCTTCTGGTTTGGTAAAGGTCTTGACAGAAGTTAACACAGATACTAAATCATCAAAGTGTTCAACTACTCCAAAAGAGATGACTACATCAAACTTCTCCAGTAACTCAATAGGAGGGTTAAACAAGTCTGCATTAACCACTTCTATGTTTACACCTTCTTCTTTTGCTCGCTGGCGAAGCATATGACAGCCAAACTCAGAGTAATCAAGACCAGTGAAATGGCTCGACGTATACATTTTACACAAGAAAGGAAGCCATAAAGAATCGCCAGTTCCAATTTCCAAAATTTCTTTCCCTTCCATTGGAATTTTCATCAACTTTTCTAATATTTTACGATCAGAAAAGTTCTTAAAACCATCTATCGACAATCTGGTTTGTCTTTTAGATGTGCAATAAAAATCTTCCCATAGTGTTTTTTTTAGACAGTCTTTGCATTAGCGCCACCTAAAATGGTTCGCAGACAGATATTGAAATAAACAAAATTAGCAAGATACATTGCTGTCGTACCAAGCATAATACCCGGCAGCCCAATAAAAGCTATTGCTGTCCAATTTGCAAACACTTTGCTTATGAGACCAATAATTCCGCTCACAAATATAACATCGTATCGCCTAAGACTGGCAGTCATTTGTACATAAACAATCCCCGACAGATAAAAAGGTATCTGAAGCAGACCATAACGAAAAACCTCAACGACTTGGACTGAATCCGCAGCTGAAAATGCCCCTCGTTCAAAAAGCAAGCGTATACCCCACGGTGCCAACCACCATGCCAGGATTACACCACAAAAACCAACTAAAAACAGCAGTTTTGACCAGCGCTGAGCGATATGCCATGCGTTTTTTGGCTGTACTGCAGCTTCCGATAAGACAGGTAAAACTGCCCGCCCGATTGCTGTTGCCCCAAGACCGAGGAGCAATGCTAAAACTCTGTTGGCATAACCCAGAGTAGAAATTGCTCCCTCACCTAAATTAGCTGCCATCACCTGGTCAATGGGATTAGCAAAGGTGATTATTGCTTGACCCAGAGCCATATATCCCATACCATACCAAACAGCACGCCACGCTAGGGAACGCATAGTCCAGCGAGGACGTGATGATATACCACTGCGGGTAAGCATCAGCCAGAGACAAACAACATAGACTACAAATCCAATCAGACTTCCATAGAGTAAGGGGGTCACATCTTGTTGACCGCTTATATTTGGCCAGAAAAGAACTGCCATAAGAATACAAAGTGCCGGCAGCGCTTCCATCAATGTATTAGTGTGTCGTTCCTCAGCAAGGAGTCGAGCAAAAATTAACCCAGCAAACACATTAATAAGAGCAATCGGCGCGAGACCTTTTGCTAATGTCACGGCTTTCCCGGCGGCCTGCTCAGAAAGATTTGAGAATACATAAGGCGCAACTAATGGCAATCCAACAATAATCATTATTGTCAACAACCCACCCATAATCAAACTGAACCCCACTAGCTCTGCGTAAAAAGCACGTTTTTCCTCCTCAGAAAGGCGAGCAAAATGAGGAACAAGAATAACCATTATTACACTCTGCCATACGGTAGGCAGCCAGGTAATGATGGTAAATACAAAGTTATAGGTATCGACAACTTCTCCTATCCCAAAGCGATAGGCAATAGCCATTTCTTTGGCGGCACCAGCCAGTTTTCCAGTAAAGACGAATAAAGCGACCCAGGCCATGTTCCTAGCTATCTGGAAGTGTGCAGGTTGTAAGTTATATATACGATTCTTAATTCTTTGTATAAAACCCAACTCAATATATTGCATGATGTTCTCCTTAACCATAGCATTGGCAATGCCTGCTCCTTACTATTTTATATGTCACCAATTAAGATTTTATTTTATCCAGTTAAAACTTTTGAACAACCAAGCAACAAAACTCGATACCCCTTAATGAAATGAGATAAATGACAAATAATTTTCATTTCCTTAAGTAGTTTCCACAATAACATCAGCACCATCTACAAACTTATAAGGATTATCTTTAAATTCAACTCAATACAGTGATTTATGAAGTATTAGACGAAATACCTTTTAGCATTATTTTTTGTATCTTTCTGCTCTTCCCAGAGCACAATCGCTTCTTCTATTTTCAACGTATCTTTGAGCCTCCCCAGCTCCTCCCCACTCAAAACCAGATAGCGGATTTTGCGATGGATGAGGTTTTCTGCTTTATTGATAAGTTTTTTAAGTGAACAATTTAGGGTCACATCTTTAATCTTGAATTCCTCGCCCTGCCTTCACTCACCCCTGCCGCTGCTCCACAGCTCTATCGCTTCATTCAGCTTCAAGGCGGCTTTGTACTTTTCAAGCTCGTCTACGCTTAAAGACAGGTAGCGTATTTTCCGGTGAAGCATGGGCTCGACCTTGTCTATTAAATTTTGCAGGTAAACTTTGTCAACTTTGCCTACTAAGACGAGGTCAATTATACCCGAATCCATCCCTCTTGCGTAGTCGCCCACGATGTAGGCCGAATGTATGTCGCCAAGCTTCGACAATACTTGAGGGATCAGCTGGTCAATCCCTGTGAATTTACGTACCATGCTGTGTATCTCGGGAAAAAGGGGATGGTTGATGTTTGCCCGATAAACTTTTGTCCTGCCCTCGTCGAAGGAATTTAAAAGCCCTGCTTCAGTGAGCCTGTTTAGCTCTACCCGCACGGAGTTGGTCGATTCGCCGAACTCCTCTGCAAGCTCCCTGAGGTACGATCTGCTTTCTGGGTTTAAGAAAAACTTTAAAAGCAGCTTTACCCTTGTCTGGGAGGTTATCAAAGAATCAAGCTTTATGGCCAATGAATTCACCTGCACACATAGTTATTTATGAGTAAAAATACTACTCATAAATTCGCCTGTCAAGGGGGAGCGAAACGTCAAACGAATATTTTATGCCTACGTATAAACGCTATATAGATTATTTATTAATTTAA
>JAMNZI010000181.1 GCA_023622385.1 Bacillota bacterium
TAGGTATTCCTTCTTGTATATACCGGTCGACTGTGAGCGTATCTGATAATAGTTATCCATTATATGTATTTCAAAAAAATATGTATCCTCTCTGGATACGGCAAGCTGCTGGGTCAAACGTATATCCTGCGCCATCATATTTGCAGCTGACTCCAATATGTTCCTGTCCATAGGCGTAGCTGTACTCACAGAAATAAGGGAAATCAGCACGCCCATCATGGCAATCACTATCAGTAACTCTACAACGGTAACGCCCTTGGTATTACCCATACCCTCATCCCCAGAATGAACTTATATACCAGTGCAATATCCTTTCTCCCCAAATCATGGATATGATAGTTGAAAGGGCTATAAAGGGCCCATAGGGGATATAGTCTTTCCTGCACTTTATTTTAAGGCACAACAGCATGATGGACACCACGCCGCCTATGTATATGGACAAAATAAGCGCCATAGCTGTCAGGCGCCAACCCAGGCACCAGCCCACCGCCGCCATCAGCTTTATATCTCCCCCACCCATGCCCTCCCTACGCAGGGCCAATAGGGAAATAACAGCAATAAGAGCAAGGGGCGCCCCTCCGACCAGTAAGCCGTACAGGCCATCGATAAACCCTGCGCCAATGCCCGCCAGTTTAGCCGCCAGCCCAACAACCATGAGTACCAGCACCAGCCCATTGGGAATCTCCTGATGGGAAAGGTCGATGAACGACACAACGATTAGGATACAGCCTATAAAGGCATAATATGCCCACGTAAGAGTTATGCCGTAGTGCCTGTAAAATAACCAGATAAGGCAAGCCGTCAATACCTCGACAAACGGATACCGCCATGATATGAGCCGACTACAATACCTGCATCTGCCCTTAAGGAGCAAAAAGCTGACAACCGGCACCAGGTCAGCCGGCTTAAGCCGGGCCCTGCAATAAGGGCAGCGGGAGCCCGGAAAAACCACCGACTCGCCTCTGGGTATCCTGTATATGCATACGTTGAGAAAGCTTCCTATTAAAAGGCCAAACATCAGTATCACAAAATCCATATTATCCTCTCACTAAAGGCGATAATATTAAGCAGCGTAATGGTGTATGTAAAAATATATAATTAAGAACGCGGGTAACTACTTTGGGATACCGCTATCAGCAATTTTAATTGGATGCGAAGTTAACTTCTATCACCAATATATAACTTTGTATTGCAATAAAATTAGCCTCAACAATTGCTGTTATATTGATATTTACTTTAAAATTTTTATTTGGGTTGAACTTTTACTTCTCCGGTATTCTGATCAACAAAAACATTTATTTGGTTTTTTACTTCGCTGTCAATTTCATCAGCGTCGAGATACTCGGGATCTAAATCTTCTAGCAAATTATCCAAGGTGTCACTTCTGGGATACTTTCCTTCTATGGCATAATACAACTTAATTGCATTGTTTATCACCTTTATGTTGGCCTCAAGTACAGTTTCTTTCGCCTCACTTACACGATTCGTCACATTGGGCACAACCAGCAAAGCCAGTACGCCCAATATCGCCACGACGATCACAAGTTCAATTAGCGTAAACCCCTTTTTGTTTTTTACAAACTTCTTAAGCATCTTTCTCCTCTCCCTTCATTTTCATTCTTTAGCCTATAAAGCTGGTCATCTCAAACATGGGCAAGGCTATGGAAAGCACGATGAATGCTACCGTTCCCCCCAGCAACACTATCACCATGGGCTCCAGCAGGGTAGTGAGCCTCATAAGGCTCGCCTCCAGCTCCCCTTCGTAAAACTCGGCCGTCTTAAGCAGCATCTCATCCAGCGTCCCCGATTCCTCACCTACCCTGAGCATCTGGATTAGCATGGGAGGAAACAGGTTAAGCTGCTCGATGGGGGTTGATATGCCGCCGCCTTTCCTTGCCGCATCCTGTACCTGTTGCAGGCCCCTACGGGCTACTTCGTTGCCCACCACTTTTTTGGCTATCTCCAGCGCGGTAACAAGCGGTATCCCCGTCCTAAGCAGTATACCCAGCGTTCCCGAAAAGCGGGTTGATATGGACTGAACAACTACTGCCTTGACCACAGGCAACCTTAGCAAGAGCTTATGCCACTTGTAACGCCCCTCTCCCCTGGAGGTAGCTATATAAAACCCAAAGGCAAGCATTATAAGAAACAGCAGCACAAAGATGCCGTACTTGAGCGTGAAATCGCTCAATGAGAGGAGCATACGCGTAGGCAGAGGAAGGGTTGCACCGCTACGGGTAAATATGTCTGCAAAGGTGGGAACCACCGTAGTTAATAGGAAATACACAACCGCAACTGCCACTACAAGCACTATGACGGGGTATGTCATGGAGTTTTTGAGCTTTTGTACAAGCTTGTGTTCCTTTTCGTAGTGCTGTGCCAGGTTGTCCAGCACCTCATCCAAGGTACCGCTGGCTTCTCCGGCTTCCACCATGCTTATAAACAACTGAGGGAAATATCTGCTACGCCCCGCCAGGCTCTCGCTCAAACTCCTCCCTGAACGCACTTCGTTGTACATCTCAGCAAATATGCTTCGCAGCAGCCTGCTTGGAAGCTGCTTGGACAGTATATCAAGGCACCTTACTATGGAGATCCCTGCTTTCAGCATGGTGGAAAACTGCTTGCAAAGCACCGCCATATCCCTCGACCTTATCTTGGTCGATAGCTGGAAATCCTTGATATCCCTAATTTGAATTAGCTTTTCCACCTTGACAGGATAATAATCCCTTTCCTTAAGAAGGCGGTAAACCTCCCTTCTGCTGGAAGCCTCAAGCGTCCCCCTGGTTGCGATGCCCTGCAGATTTTTAGCTAAATACCTGTACCTGGCAATATCGCATCCCCTCCCTTACCCGTTACGATGGCTGATTCAGCAAAACTATCAAACGTTTAACAAGGCCTTCATATGCTCGGTATCCACGGCATAAAGCAGTGCATCCTCTTTCGCTATTAGCCCTTTTTTGTAAAGCTCCAGTAGCGCCTGATCCATGGTCTTCATGCCCAGTCTGGCACCCGTCTGAATAGCGTTGGTTATCTGATAGGTCTTGCCTTCGCGAATCAGGTTTCGTATGGCCGGCGTCACCACCATTACCTCAACAGCCGCTACCCTGCCTGCAGAATCCTTTCTCGGAATCAGCTGCTGGCTTATGACGCCTTCCAGCACGGTCGACAGCTGAAATTTTACCTGCTGCTGTTGGTGCGGCGGAAAGACATCGATGATCCTATCTATGGTCTTGGCCGCGCCAACGGTGTGCAAGGTGGACAACACCAGGTGCCCCGTCTCAGCAGCAGTAATGGCTATAGAGATGGTCTCCAGATCCCGCATCTCGCCTATCAATATCACATCTGGGTCCTGGCGCAGCGCCGCCCTTAAGCCCGCCGCAAAGCTCCTGGTATCGCTCCCAACTTCCCTCTGATTGACTATGCTCTTCTGATGCCGGTGCAGGTATTCTATAGGCTCTTCCAAAGTAATGATATGTGCAGCCCTTTCCATATTTATCTTGTTGACTATGGCCGCTAGAGTAGTTGATTTGCCGCTGCCTGTGGGCCCGGTCACCAACACCAAACCGCTTTTCCTGTTGGCAAACTCCTGCACCACTGGAGGCAATCCCAACTCTTCAAAATCAGGGATCCTCAAATTTACCAGCCTTATGGCCAGGCTGCAGCTGCCCCTCTGTTTATAAGCGTTTACTCGAAATCTGTGAACCCCTGTTATGGAGAGCGAAAGATCAATCTCCCCTTTATTCTCAAAAGCTTCCCACTGCTCGTCATTTAGCAGCGCCCTTGCAAACCGGTGAGTCTGGTCAGCAGATAACGGCTCACCCGATATCGGCATTAAGTTTCCATCCTTGCGCACAACTGGCGGCATGCCGGCAGATATGTGTACATCAGAACATTCAAGCTCGACTGCCCTCTTGAGTATCTCATATATATCCATGAACTAACATGCCCCTTTCACGACATCTATTTGAATGAATAGTACCGATGCCAGATGATGAGACCTCAATTAGCATCATTGTCCATCCTGGCTATAGCATACGCGTATTACCTCGTCAATGGTGGTCACTCCTTTGCGTACCAGCTTTATGCACTCGTCCCTCAAAGTGCTCATACCCATCTCTACCGATAAATCCCTTATCTCGTCAATGGAAGCTTTTTGTGCTATCATCTGGCGGTGCTGCCTTGAAACCACCAAGATTTCATGAGCTGGTATACGTCCCTTATAACCCGTATAATTGCAGGCGCTGCATCCCTCTCCTCTATACAGCGTCACACCCGCCAAAACCTCAAATCCCGGTACTGTCAAGTGATGTGGCTCAATTTCATATGGTACGCGGCAGTTACTGCACACCTTCCTTAGAAGCCGCTGGGATATCACTCCCATCAGCGAGGCAGATATGAGGTAAGGCTCAATGCCCATATCTATTAAGCGGGAAATGGCACTGACAGCATCGTTGGTATGTAAAGTACTCAATACGAGATGCCCCGTAATGGCCGAACGTATGGCAATCTCCGCCGTCTCTCTGTCGCGGATCTCCCCTACCATGATGATATCGGGGTCTTGACGCACTATGGATCTAAGCCCTGTAGCAAAGGTCAGTCCCGCTTTGGGATTCACCTGAATCTGGTTTACTCCCTCCATACGGTATTCCACCGGGTCCTCTATGGTTATGATATTGACCGATTCCCTATTGAGCTCATTGAGCATGGCATAGAGCGTGGTCGACTTGCCGCTGCCTGTAGGACCGGTTACCAATATGATCCCATGGGAATTTTTAAGGAGCTCGTTGAATTTCTCCAGGTTTTCCTGCGAAAATCCCAGCTTTTCTTTGGAAAGAAGAAAATTGGACTGATCCAAAATTCTTATGACGGCTTTCTCACCGTAAATGGTAGGTATGGTAGAAATGCGCAGATCTATGTTCTTCCCCGATATGCTCATGCCCACACGTCCATCCTGGGGAAGCCTCTTTTCAGCGATGTCCATGTTGCCCATGATCTTTATACGGGTGATAAGCGCAGGATGCATATAGCCGGGTATATTGAATATCTTTTGCAGCATCCCATCGATGCGGAACCTTACCCGCGACTCATTCTCTGTGGGCTCAAGGTGGATATCGCTAGCCCCCATATTAACCGCCTGTTGGATTATGGAATTGACCAGCCTCACTACCGGAGCATTGCTAACGTCCTCATCGACCAAAGCATCTTGTATGTCCTGAGGCAGTTGCTCAAGCTTGGCCTGCTTTGTATAATCCTGAACGGCCTTTTCAGCATATTCCATGCCGTACAGCCTATTGATGGCATTTTTTATGGCTTCTCCAAAAGAAATAAGCGGCACCACATCCATTTTGGATACGCGCTTTACATCATCGACAGCCGCAAAATCTAGTGGGTCTTCCATGGCTATATAAAGTTTGCCGTTTTCCTTCTTTATCGGAATGAGGGTATACCTTTTAGCAAGCATGAAAGGAATGTATTCGGTCAGCTTCGGATCAAGCGTGACCTTGTTTAAATCCACAAAGGGGATCCCCAGTTGTTCCTCGAGCACTTCAGCCATTTGCGACTCGGATATCAAGTTTTGAGAAATGAGTATCTCGCCCAGCTTTTTGCCGGTAGACTTTTGCAATACAAGGGCATCTTTAAGCTGTTCCCTAGTGATTATGCCCTTTTCAACCAACAACTCCCCTAGCCTCTTCCTGTATGCTCTCATAAACAGCGCCACCCAAAAACAAAAATGGTAAATCAGGCTTAAAAAATAGTAAAATTGTCCTATTTTTATATCATTATATACCATTAAATCCCACTTTACAACAAAAACTTATCCCCTTCTATCAATATACGAATAGCTTCATCAAAATCCATCTTCACGCCAGTCCATATCTCGATTGCCTTTAAGGCTTGGCCCACCAGCATATCTAGGCCGTTTATGGCCATACACCCGGCCTGCTTGGCCTTTTTCAAAAAAGCGGTTTCAACGGGGTTATAGACGATATCCACAACGGTCATGCCGGGTAAAAAATCATAATTTTCTATCGGCATGAGGTGGGTATGAGGCCACATGCCCAAGGGCGTGGTGTTGACCACCAGGTGGGGTCGTACATCCCCTATATTCTCTTCAGCAAGATAATCCAAACGAACGCCTGGAAAAAATCGTTTCAGCTGCTTGATGAGAGCCAAAGCCCTTTCCCTGGTCCGGTTGTGGATATAAAGCTCCTTTACGCCTTCTTTGAGAAGGTATACGCATATCGCCTTTGCTGAACCACCTGCTCCCAATACCAATACAATTTTATCCTTAAGGGTTATCCCTCGGCGTTTGAGGGAAGACACAAAACCCATCCCGTCGGTATTGTAGCCCATGAGCTTTCCATCTTCTACTTTCACGGTGTTTACTGCCCCGATAATCGCAGCCTCGGTATCCAGCCAATCCAAGAACCGGACGATCTTCTCCTTGTGCGGTATGGTCACGTTAAAGCCTCTAAACGACAACGTCTTAAAGGCCTCTACCGCCTTGGCAATATCGTCAGGGGCGATATCGAAGGCCAGGTACACATAATCAAGCCCATACTTTTGGTACAGGGTATTATGAAGTTTGGGCGATAGCGAATGCTCTACCGGATGACCGATTAGCCCTACTAGCTTTGTGCGTGGAGATATGTTCATAGTTTCCTCCTTTTTGCAATAGTCTTCTCAAAAAATCTCATGATCCTAGTACCTATAAACTCCCTTTTTGATATGGGCTCAACCAAAATGGTATAGAGGTTAAGCCTATTTCCCCCGAGGATATCGGTAAAGATCTGATCGCCTATTACCGCGGTATTATGCTGATTGCCATCTAACTTCAACATAGCGCTTTTAAAAGCTCGAGACAGGGGCTTGCCCCTCTTGGGAGCCACCAGCACTCCAAATTTTGAGGCAAAATGGCGTATTCTTTTGAAGCTGCCGTTAGAAACGATGCAAAACCTAAAGCCCATCTCCTGACCGGCCTTGACCCATTGATAAATTTCAGGAATGATGGCTTCATCGCCCCAGGGAATCAGGGTATTATCCAAGTCTATTATTATATTGAAAATTCCTCGCCTCATCAGCTCCTCCAGGTTTACATTGCAAACGCTCTCTACCATCTGATCAGGTTTAAGCTTTTCAAACATCCCAATCCCTTCTAAAATAGTATCATAGCCCATACTTCCGATAGCAAAGTGCAACCTCATAATGCAATATTAATAAAAAACTAAAAAGGCTGTCAACTTGAATGACAGCCCCCAACCCCAAACTCCTTGCTCAGCTTCGATATGGCCCTTTTTTCAATTCTGGATACATATGACCTTGAAATACCGAGCATCTGAGCTATTTCCCTCTGCGTCCTATGTTTACCGTTGAGCAGGCCGTATCTCATTTCTAGAACCATTCTCTCTCTCTTTTTAAGCACAGCATTCATCTTTTTATAAAGATTTCGGGTTTGTATTTTTAAGTCTACCTCGTCTATCACAGCATCCGGATAAGTCCCCAGGATATCCATAAGCGATATTTCATTTCCTTCTTTATCCATGCCTATAGGTTCCTGAAGAGATACCTCTCCCTTTATCTTTTTATCTGCCCGAATGGCCATAAGGATTTCATTTTCAATGCAACGGGCTGCATAGGTGGCAAGCCTGGTCTTCTTG